>JALSRY010000363.1 GCA_026984555.1 Phycisphaerae bacterium | reverse complement strand
GCCGCGGGGTTCGTACAGCGTCCAGCGAACGCCGAGCCGAACATCCGCCGGCGAGAGCACCTGGGGCACGGCGCCCGACTCGCCGCGTGTCCCGGCCCGGTCAGACGCGCTCGCGGGAAATGAAACGAACAACAGGTGCGTGGTTTCCCGGTGGGATTTCGCACCGCCCGCCGGAAAACCAAGGTCCAGCACGAGCCCCAGCCCCGCCGGCTCGCATCTTCGCACGCCAACCTCCGCCACGTCGCCTTTGCCGCCCACGGTCAGGCGCAATGTCGCAGGTACCCGCCGCGCAAGATCATCCAGCCCGCGTGTCCGCCGTTCGGGCCAGACGATCCGTTGCGAAGCCGGTGGCCGTCCGCGCACCACACCGCCGAATGCCAACATCCCGATTACCATCGCCCCCGCCCGGAGTCCGTGCGCGGCGCGCCTGCGCGGCGTATCGCCCCACCCGCTCACGGCCGAACACTCCGCTCCGAAGTCGGCTGCCCCGGCGGCGTTGCAGGCCGCGCCGCGCGCCGTTGCGCACGCGTGGGCAGGCGATCGAGCCGTTTCTTGAGCCGCTCGAACAGCCGCGCGGCATCCTCCTGGCGCCGCGCCCGTGGCTTGCGCAACGCCACTTCCAACCGCTGCCGATCGCTCCCCACCCGTTCACGCATCGAACCGACGATCCGCTCGAGTCGGCGCTGCGCGAAGGCATCACGCTGCTTCGCGTCCGCGTAATAGAGCCACGCCCGCTGTTGCTGTTCGTCGTTGAGCTTGTAGCGGCGGATGAACTCACGCACATACCGCGCCCATGCGTCGTCCGCCGGTGCGCTTGCCGCCGCGCGGCGGGAACGCGCCGCAGCGGCATCGGCAGCGGAACCACTCCCGGCTCGGGCTCGCGCCGCGGCCGCGGCGGCGTTGGGTGCCTCCCGTTGCGCACGGCTCGCGACAGCCGCTTGCGGGTTCTGGATCGGGTCGTCTTCCATACCCCAATCGGACGGATCCCACTGGCCCCGCTTCCAGCGCTGGGCCGCTCGCTCGATGTCGTCCATACGCCGGTCGGCCGCCGCCAGATCGCGACGAACGAGCTCCTGCTGTTCGGGATCGAGCTCTTCCATCAGATCTTCGACCGACGCGTTGATCTCCTTGCGCGCGTCCCGGAGCACAGGCTCGGCGAGCTGCGTCCACCGCGCGATCTGCTCCGGCGTGAAGGGCTTGCCGGCCGCCCGCGTCTCGATCGCCTCGGTGGCGTATTCCAGGATCCGGTCGGCGTGCTTCGAGAACAGCGCCAGGTTGATCCGGAACACCTCGTTCTGCACCGTCGCCATCTGTCCCTCGTCGAGCAGGTAGCGGTCGCCGATCATCCGCATCGCCGCGTCGAAACGCTCCTGGGTCTTCCACGGCGGAATACGCCCCACCTCCCGGATCATGTCCAGCGCGAACAGATCGCTCTCGCTGTCCCAGCCGTTGCGGGCGAACATCTTTTCCGACGCTTCGATGATGCTCTCGTACTGCTCGTCCCAGTTCTTGAGCTTCCGCGTCGCGCGGATCAGCCGCCAGGCCTTCTCCTGCAACTGGCGCATCCGCTCCGCCGGCGTGAGTGCCGGCGGCCCTTGCGGCTGGTCCGCCACTTGCGCCGGCGCGACCACCACCGCCAGCATCAGCGTCAACCCGACCATCCATTTCATGAACACCGCTCCGCTACGACCTCTCGCCCATCCCCGCCGGAAACTCTACCCGCTCGCCCTCCCGTTCGCAGCCCGCGCGCCGCAGGCCCGGGACGCGACCGGTTGGAATCTCCGCCAAAATAAGTATATGCTTCCCCGCGCTACGGGGGTTACCAGACACGGTGGTCGGCAAACATGGCAACGGTCAAGGTTCTGATATTGCGGGCCGCGGGAACCAACTGCGACCTCGAAACCCAGCACGCGTGGGAACTCGCCGGCGCATCTACCGAACGCGTCCACCTCCGACGCCTGATCGAATCGCCCAGTCTCCTCGACCACTGCCGCATCGTCACGATCCCCGGCGGCTTTTCCTACGGCGACGACATCGCCGCCGGTCGAATCTTCGCTGCGCAATTGCAACGCCATCTCGCCGAACACCTGCGCCGCTTCGTCGAGCGCGGCGGGCTCGTGCTGGGCATCTGCAACGGGTTCCAGATTCTTGTCCGCGCCGGACTGTTGCCCGATCCCCTCGCCCCGAGCGGCGAGCCGGAAACCGCCCGGAACGTCTGCACGATCACCCAGAACGAACCCCCCGGCTTCCAGGACCGCTGGATCACGCTCCAGGCCGGCGAGTCCCCCTGCGTCTTCACCGAGCCCGGGCGCGTCTACGAAATGCCGATCGCCCACGGAGAAGGCCGGGTCACCTTCCGCGAGGGGTGGGACTTGCGCCACGTCGTCGAACGCGGACTCATCGCGCTGCGCTATGTTCCGCCCACGACCCGCACCGGCGACCCACCCCGCGACGTGGACGAGCTGTGCTGGCTGGGTGTCGAACCCGCCGAGGACGAAACCGCCTCCCCCTACAACCCCAACGGCAGCGACGCAGACATCGCCGGCCTGTGCGACCCCACCGGTCGTGTGCTCGGACTGATGCCCCACCCGGAACGCTACGTCAGCGCGACGCAGCACCCCGCCTGGACCGCCCGCGCCGCGACCCGCGATCCCGCCGGCCCGGGTGACGGACTGGCGCTGTTCCGGCGCGCGTTGGATTACCTCGCATAACCCGGCACCACGCGGCAAACCCAGGCGGCGCGACGCCGGCTGCTCATATCGGCCGGCGCCGGAATTCGCTGGGCGAGCTCCCGAATTCCGCCCGGAACGCACGCGTCAGCGCTT
>JALSRY010000362.1 GCA_026984555.1 Phycisphaerae bacterium | reverse complement strand
CGAGCGTGGGGAACGACGTGATATCGAGGAAGTACGAGCACGGCCGCCGCAGTCGCACGCGCAGCGTGGCCGGATCGAGCGCACGGATTCCTACTTCGTCGCCGGGCAGGTCGTCGGCGGGGTCGTTGTTCAGCCGCGAGCGATAGTAGCGTTCGGCGCCGTCGATGACGAACAGCAGGAAAGCGTATTGCGCCTGAACCTTCGGGTTGAGCACGCGCAGCCACGCGAAACGGAAATCATCCGCCGTTACCGGGTGACCGTCGGACCAACGGGCCGAGGGCCGCAGGTGGAACGTGTACAGGCGGCGGCTCTGGTCGAGTTCCCAATCCTGGGCGACGGCGGGTTCGGGCCGGTAGTGCACGGGATCGAGGCGGGTGAGGCCCTCGAACATGGCGTTGGTGACCTGGATTTCGTCGAGCCAGCTCACGCGGGCGGGATCGATCGTGCGCAAGACGTCGGAGGCGACGACGAAATCGGCGCGTGGTTCCTCACGGCCGAGCTCCAGCCAGAGCATCAGCGTCGCCACCGCCACCACGATCAGTGCGCCACCGGCGCGTAACACGAGCGACCTCCTTTTTTCGCCGAGCCGGTCTGCATCGTGGGCGGCGCCGTCGTCGCCGTCAAGAATCGCGGTCGGCCCGGGCGAGGCCCAGGCGCTGCTCGAAGTCGGGCGGTAGTCGCTCGTCGGGCAAGTGTTCGACGAACGCCGCGCGGGCCTCCTTGTGTTGGAGGAAATGCGCGACGAGCCAGGTTTGTTCCATGCGGACCTGCGCATCGAGCTCCGGCGGCGGCTGGGCCAGTTGCTCCTCGATCCAGGGTCCGGCGCCCGCGACGAGCTTGCCGGACGGGAGCAGCGGACCGTCCGCGAGGTGTCCGCGGCGGAACACGAAGAGCTTGCAGGCTTTGCGTCGAGTCGCGGGGATCACGAGCGCGTAGTTCATCCGATCCGCGGTGCAGACGGTGTCGGCCCAGTGTTCACGCCACCGGCGCGCGAAGTCGATCTGGCTCTTGAGAAGGGCGGCGCGTTCGTAGCGCTGGTCGGCCGCGGCGTGGCGCATTCGCGCTTGGGCTTGTTGGAGCCAGTCCGCGACGCCGCCGGCGGCGAAGTTCCACGCCGCCCGGGTTCGCTGGGCGTAGGCGTCGAGGGATGCCGAGCCGTCGCACGGGGCGTCGCAACGGCCCATGTCCGCGTAGGAGCAGCGTTGGCCCGCGGGAGCGCGGCGAACCTGCTGGGGATCGCGGCACAATTCGAACAGATCGATCAGGCCATCGAGCGCGGTGCGGCAGGCTTTTTGCGTGGGGAAGGGACCGACGAAATCGCCGGGGAGCGTCCAGATGCGCTCGGTCGCGCGCAGCTCGGCGAGCGGTCTTCGCGGGTCGAGCCAGAGGAACCAGGCGGGTCCGAACGCGATCCGGGTGCGATAGTCGCCGGGGTGCAGTGCGCGTGCCAGGCGGTAGTACCACCAGCGGCCTTCCAGCGGGCAGTCGATGCGCCGCCACCGCACGCCCCGCACGACCGCGGAGAGATCGGCCCGGGGAGCGGACGAGGCGTCGGGGCCGGTGAGGCGGGACCGCGCGAGGCGTTTGAGTTGTTGGGTGGTGAGCAACTGGACGGGGCGCTCGTGTTGGTCGAGCAACAGCAGGACGGCGGGGACGCCGGGAAGGCCCGCGAGACGTTCAGGCGTAGGGGAGCCGTCCCAGCGCAGGACGTTTGGGAGCGCTTCCGGCAGGTTCTCGTCCGGAACAAGCTCGTGGTCTGGTGTGGTCATGGCGCGCGGACGATCGGGTGTTGGCGCGTCCGGCCGGCGCGGGCGCGGGGTCAGACCGGCATGCCGGTGATTTCGGCCTCGAACACCATCACACCGTCGACGAAGCCCTGCACGTCGCAGATGGTCCGCCGGCGTTTGACCTGCTTGGCCTTGCCGACGAGGACAAAGCGGGCGGGCGGAGTGATGACCCCGCGGAACTTGACATTGTTCACGCCCGCAAAGCCGATGAATCCCCCCATATCCACGACCTTGTGCGTCAGGTAGCTGGCGAGCTGGGCGGCGGCCTCGATCATCAGCACGCCGGGAAACAGCGGGCGCCCGGGGATGTGGCCCCGCGTCCAGAAGGCGTCTTCGCGGACGTCGTGGTAGCCCGCGAAGACCTGGTTTTCCATGTCATAATGTACGATCGCATCGAGCAGTTGGAACTCGTACCGGTGCGGGTTGACCCGCATGATCTCCTCGCGGTCCGCGACCGGATGGGAGAAATCGAGCGTCGATGGATCGAGGATGGCAGGCGGGGGCATGGCATCCCTCGTGAATACACAGGCCGGGGCGCTGCGCCGCCGGCGTCTCTCGGGTGATCAGGCTTGCGCCTCTTCCGCTTCGCGGATCTCGAGGATCCGCTTGCGCACCGCCTGCGCGGTGTTCTTGACGTCCTGCATTGCCTTGCGCACGCGTGTGCCGGCGGCTTTGTTGCCACCCTCGGCCTTGTACACGTCGTCCGCGATCTCTTCGACCAGCTTGCGGAGTTTCTGGTATTCCTCCATGCTCGGCCCTCTCCATGCAGAACGGCCGGGCCCCGTTTCGACCATCCCTGGTGCACGACCCCGGCGGTCGCGGCCAAGCCGAAATCGGGGCATTTGCCGTAGTTCCTGCCTCTTCTAGCGGCCCGACCGGGCCTTTGCAAGGCGCCGCGGCGCAAAAGACGTGCCCGTTTGTCGCGGTGTATCGTCGTGCCCGCGTCACTGCCTGGGAAACGAACCGGCCGCGCTCCATCGGCGAATCCCATCGTCGTCGGCGTGTGGTGATCAGGCGGTGACAACGCTTTCAGGACAGCACCGGCGCGGCCGTTC
>JALSRY010000361.1 GCA_026984555.1 Phycisphaerae bacterium | reverse complement strand
CGTCGTAAACGGCCACGTACCATTCGCGCCCTTCCTGATCGATCCAACTGTCCGACCGGGCGATTTGTCCACCCCGGTACGCCGCCCGTCGCGCGATGCGCTCGGGCCAATCGGCGGGGTAATAGATGGAGCCGTCGGCAGCGGGATGCGGGCCGCCGGTCGCGCGCGGATCGTCGGACGCCTGCGGATAGACGGTGGTTCGCCCGCTGGGGGTTCGCGGGTGCGGCAGGGGGGCGCCGGCCGCGCCATCGGCCGGCGCTGTACTCGTCCGAGGTGACGCGGTCGGCGTCGCCACAGGCTGGAGGCGCAGTGTGGTTACGTCTACGCCCGCCTTCTCCGCCCGACTCACGATGCCTTCGGCCATCAAAGCGAAAGCGCTGGCGTCGTATCCCGGCGGGAGCGCACGGACCAGACGCGCCACGCGCAGCGCGTGCCGCGCCGCCGCGGTTGCATCACCGGCACGCAGCGCCTTGCGGGCCAGCACCAGTTCGAGCCGCATTTCCGCAACGGTGACTTCGGTTCGTGCCCGGTGTTCGCGGCGGTCGAGCTCGCCGGGGGCCGTATCGGGCGATGGAGAAGCCGCGGCCTGTGGATCCTGTCGAACGGATGTGGCCGCAGTTTGCGGTCGTTCCGCCGCGACCTGTGCGATCAGGGCGCGGTCGTCCTGCCCGGTGGCGGGGCATACCATCGTCAAGCCAAGCGCCACCGCCATAGACATTGGGAGCAAGCGTTTCATCGCTCTTGTTCCTCGTACCAGCTTCGCCAGCGCCGCTGATCGAAGCCGAAATCCTTCCCCGTGATGTGACGGAGGGCTTCGAGCACCTCCGTTCGATACACCGTGACCCGGCGGTTCGCGATACCGCTGGCCGGGGGCAGCGGGCCGAGCCACGGTTTCGGAATCTCCAACAGGGGCGCCCAGTAAACCATGCGACCGTTGGTCACGGCCACGTGTGTCTTGCCCGTGAACGAGTCGTAATACCCACGAAGGTACGTTTGCACGGGTACCTCGACTGGTCTGATCCGCGATGCCTTGAGTACGCCGATCAACTCCGGTACCGCCGCCTTGGCCCCGAGCACCCCGAGCCCTTCGGCCGCCCGCAGAATCAGCTTGTCGTTGTTCGTCACCAGCGCCCGGCGAAACTCTGAAATGACCCGAGGGTCATCCCGCCGCTTCAGTTCGAGCAGGGCCTGTCGGCGAATGGATGCGTCGGGATCGAGCAGGGCCAGTCCCGCGAGATTCATGGTTGCTTCGTCTTGGGGGAAATGGCTGAGCGCGGCCACCAACACTTCCCGGCAGGGCAGCGATCCCGGCGCCAGCACACGCATCAGCGGAATGATCGCCAGCGGATCCTGGATCGCGGCGATCTTGACGCGGCCTTGGTGGATGAGCTGCGGATTGGACGTGTCGAGGTTGTTCTGGCGAATCGCACGCAGTCTGACCATCCACTTACTCTGGATTTCCGCAACGGTGTGCCGGTCTTGTTCGGATACACGCGCGGTAGCGGGGGCGGTGGCGGGGCGGCTGCTCGCCTCCCTCGTCGCCGCTGTTGTCCGGACCCATTTCCCATTCTTGCGAACGTAGCCGAGCGCCTTGCGGGCGGCCGCATTGTCGGGATCGAGCGTGATTACGCGCCGAAGGTGTTTGCGCCGACCGGCGGTATAGCCGACCTTTGCACACCAGCGGGCGAGTTCCAGGTTCGCGCCGGGAGTGTCGGGGAGTTTGGCGAGACGCCGATCGTACTCGTCGAGCACCGAGGCCTTCTGTTCGATTCGGGTGACCGCCTCGCGCGGCAGAACCATCATGCCCAAGAGCGTGCGAATTCGGTATCCCTGCGCCGTCTGTTCGACGAGTCGCCCCTCGACTTGCCCCCCGTTGGCCAGATGGAACACGTCGGCGAAGCTCTGCGCAGGCCAAGCCAACCCCGCGAGAACCACAAGAACCAGCGGCGGTAAGGCCGCTCGGCGCTGGCCGCCACGTACCATGTTGACCATCGGCATGCTCCTGGGCAGACGTCTCGACGCGGGATGACTTGCGCCCCCAACGTCGCAGAGCTCGTGCTGCCCCATAGGGAGTAGACACCCGCTGCCGCGTTGGGTTCGCGCGGTTTCCACCAAATCCGACCCGCACGCCGCCGCCGAGTCCACCGCTCGTCGTGGGCTTTGGACACGGCGTGGCCCGAGAGAAACGAACCCGCACAATAATTATAGCCCGTTCGAGGTGTGTCCGGGTTCCATTGAAGTCCACGCAAGCGAGAAGTTGCGCGCAACTGCTTGTATGCCAATAGGTTGTGAGCGATGCCCGCCGCGTCTGACCGGGCAAACGCGAAGAGAGACGGCCGGGCCGCCTCGGGGGGCCAAACCCGGCCGTCTCTCCGTCGCAAAGGAGGAACCCATGTCACCTTGTCATACCCGCATACGAACCAGAGGTTGCGGGGTTCGCGCATTTGGGTGGCACTTATTCTGGATCAAGGCCGGCGGTCTGGTGCGGGCGTCCCCCTGGTCCGCTGCCGGGGAGGAAGAGACCCGCAAGAACACGCAAGAACCACGGCATCGAGCCAATCTCCGCCATACTGCGCCAATTCGGCGCCTCGCCAAGAACCCGCGCGTCACGCTCAGCGCTGCGGCGGATGGTAACGAGCCGCGCGACGTTGACCGCCACAGGCTTGGGCGTGCGAGGCTACCGAACGGCGACCAGAGGCTTACCGGGCTTGCGAAGCCGGTGGCGGTGGTGTGAGCCAGGTACGCAACGTTTGAGGATCGAGTGTGCAGGAAGGGTGAAATGCGCTCGAGTTCATGTACGCGAGCAAACTACGGCGGAATTGGCGGGCTGCGTGGCGATGCTCCAG
>JALSRY010000360.1 GCA_026984555.1 Phycisphaerae bacterium | reverse complement strand
AGCGCCATCGCGACCCCGATACCGTTGTCTGCCCCGAGCGTCGTTCCGTCCGCCGTCACGACCGGTTCGCCCGTTTGCTTGTCGGTGGTGAGGATCAGGCGGATGGGGTCGTGTTCGAAATCGTGCTGGGTGTCGGCGTTCTTCTCGGGGACCATGTCGAGGTGTCCCTGCAAGACGACCGTGGGGGCGTTCTCGCACCCCGGCGTCGCGGCCGCCCGCAGCAACAGGTTGCCAGTGGCGTCCTCGTGAACTTCCAGACCCAGCGCCTCGGCCGTCTTGCGCACGTGTGCCCGGATTTTTTCCTCGTGTTTCGACGGGCGCGGAACAGCCGCCATCTGCACGAAAAACCGCCAGACGGCCCCCGGTTCCAAAGCTCCAATCGTGGTGGTATTCGATGGGTCACTCATGTCTGCTGTCCTCGTCTGCGGCCGGCACACGACGCCGGCACCGGTTTCCGATCAAAGCCGCATCATACCCGCGTACCACGACCGGTGGCGAATCGGCAACGGCCGCAAACAACGGGCCGGGTGAGGCCGAGGGTGGGGGACACATCGCGCGACGGGGTTCCTCGTCCGTGACAATCGCGGGAGGGGGCACAACCGCCGCCGACGGCTCTCGACCCGGCAACGCCGCGAAGGGGGATCGGCGGTCGGCGTGAGGAAGGTCCGGGGACGTCTGGTGAGCGAGTCTCAGCGGGCGTATTCGACCGCCCGCAACTCGCGCAACACGGTGACCTTGATCTCGCCGGGGTAGGTGACCGACTCCTCGATCTGCTTGGCGATGTCGCGGGCGAGCTTGAGCGCGGAGCGGTCGGGCACCTGCACGGCGTCGACGATCACGCGCACCTCGCGTCCGGCCTCGACCGCGTAGGCCTGTCGCACGCCGTCGTGCGCGGTCGCGATCGCCTCGAGTTCTTCGAGCCGCTTGATGTAGCGCTCGAGCGACTCGCGCCGCCCGCCCGGCCGCGACGCGCTCATCGCGTCCGCCGCCGTCACCAGCGGCGTATAGGGGTGGGTGGCGGCGATGTCACCGTGATGGCCGGCGACGGCGTTGATGACGGCGGCATGTTCCCCGAGCCGCTTGCAAAAGTCTCCGCCGATCTTCGTGTGGCTGCCCTCGGCCTCGTGGTCGAGCGCTTTTCCGATGTCGTGCAACAAGCCGCAGCGCCGGGCCAACGCCCCGTCGAGCCCGAGTTCGTCCGCCATGATTCCGCACAGGAACGCGACCTCGATCGAGTGGCGCAAGACGTTTTGCCCGTAGCTCGTGCGGAATTGCAGTCGCCCGAGCAGCTCGATCAGCTTCTTGTGCAATCCGGAGACGTTGACCTCCATCGCCGCCTGTTTGCCGACCTCGACGATCTCCTCTTCGACGGCCCGCCCGGTCTCGGCGACGATGTCCTCGATCCGCGTCGGGTGGATACGCCCGTCCTTGACCAGTTTTTCCAGTGACCGCCGGGCAACTTCCTTGCGCACCGGGTCGAAACACGAGATGCTCACCACGCCCGGCGTGTCGTCCACGATCACCGTCACGCCGGTAGCCTTTTCGAAAGCGCGGATGTTGCGCCCCTCGCGACCGATCACGCGGCCTTTCATGTCGTCGGAAGCAACGTCGATGGTGGCGATGGTGGTTTCGCAGGTGTGTTCGGCGGCGTAGCGCTGGATGGTTTCGATGATGATACGTCGTGCTCGCTCCCGGGCGTTTTCCTGCGCCGTGGTCAGTACCCGCTCGACCAACTGCCCCGCCTCTCGCTCGACCTCCTGCTCCACCTTCTTGAGGCACAAAGCGCGGGCTTCGTCCGGCGTCAACTTGGCGATCCGGAGCAGTTCGTTGCGCTGCTTGCTCAGGGTCTCCTCGAGTTCGGCCTGTCGGGCGTCGAGCTCGGCCCGGGCCTCGGCGAGCGCCTTTTCGGATTCTTCGATTTTGCGCTCTTTGGCGCTGAGCACTTCGAGTTTCTTGTCGAGCACGTCCTCCCGCTTGGCCAGACGCCGCTCGGCCGCCTTGAGTTCGTTGCGTGTTTCGGCGGTCTCGCGCTCGAAACGATCCATCATGTCGAGCAGCTTCTTCTGGGCCTCCATTTCGGCCTTGTTGAGAAGCTCCTCTCGTCGCTGGCGGGCATCGACCAATTGCTGTTCCGCCTCGGCCAGATGGGCCGCGTGCTCGCCTTTCATGCGTTTGGAGAGCAGCAACCACGCCGCGGCCCCGCCCGCGCCCATCGCGACGACAACACCGAGTACGTAGAGCGGCCAGCCACCTTCGGCGACCAGCAAGAGATTTGCGAGGGGAAACATAGATACCTATCCGGTTCGGTCCAGGGTGATGACCGGGCCGGGTCCGTTCGTCGGCTTCGGCCGAACGGGAGGACGAGGCAATCCGCGGCCGCGCCGAATTGGCGCAGCACGACGAGCGGCACGCGTACGAGTCGCCGAGCGATCGGCGCAAGCGGCTGGATTTCAGGGTGCACCGGATTGCGGGAGAGCGGACCGAATTATATCTTCAGATGATGCTTGACGTTATGAAAAGCAGCGGTCCTGGCACTCTTGGACAACCCCGACAAACAGATGCTGGTGTATCAACTTCTCTGCGAACCGGCTGACGATTCGCCGGCAATCCTACGCCGAGCAACGGGCCGCTACGTACTGGTGGTCGCCACGACACACCGCAACCACAGGCCCAGTAACAAGCTACATTCCAGTTGCTCGATTATAGAACCAAGACCCGCGCCGCACCACCCCCCCACACCATTTTCTTGCCCTGCCCGGACCGACGCCGGCGCGCAGGGATCAGGGCGGCGAACCACAGCCGTAGTTGCTCAGGAGCAGCGCCAAGTCGGCCAGGTCCACGCAGCCGTCCGGGTGGTCCCCGTCGCCGGTGAAATCGGCCTGTCGCACGAAGCCGGTCTCGCCGGCGCACAAGCCGTAGGAGCTGATGAGCACGGCAAGATCGGAAAGATCCACCACACCGTCGCCGTCGATATCACCGGGACACGCCACCGCACCCACCGTCAAGGCAAACTGGTATCCTTCGCGACCGTCGTCGGTGGCAAACGTCGGCACCGTTACCGTAAACGGCTCATCGGGGGGAACATCCCACGTCGTACCCACCGGCGGCGCGCCCGTCACGCCCGGCGGTACGTAAAGCAGCTCCAGCGTGTAGGTTCGGTTCGGTGGCGGTGTCACGTCCGCCGCGCCCTGGATCAACAACGTCATCGTGTCGTCGCCGTAGGCTCCGGGCGTCGCCCAGAGATGGATCGGCGACCAGGTTTTCGACTCGTCCGGGGCCATCGGCGCACGATAGTCGGTTACGTAGAACGCGGTGGGACCGGCCCACGCGTTGGGATCGTTGGCATGGTAGATCGCAGCGGCCCCGAGTCCCGGGAACTCGAGCGGTCGGTCGAGGCCGCTGTCAAAATCGTCGGTGGCGCCTGACCAGACGCCCATCACCTGGCCGAATCAGCAACTGTCGCCGAACGAGAAGAAGAACACGAAGTCCGTCTGGGCGCGGGCGCTGGTGGCGAACAGCAGGGCCGCGGCGACCGCGGCGAGCGAGCACTTGTTCCGCATGATGGTTACTCCGGAAAACGGTAGTTGCGGCCGTGTGGGGCGTTTGCTCCCGGTTCGATCGTAGCCAAACGCCGGACGAGGTTCAACGTTTTGTTCGCGGCCCGCGCGGGGAAGGCTGGCAGGTTCGGCGGCCGGCGCGCACCGTTTGCCGGGCGGCCGGGACGGGCCTAGAATCCGCGTTTTCGCGCCGCGCCGACCGGTGCGGCAGGTGGGTGCGCAAGATGGTACCGGGATTCAAACCGTTCGAGCAGATGACCGCGGACGACTACGCCCGCATCGGCCTCAAGTGCGGGCTCGAGGTTCACCAGCAGCTTCTGACCGACACCAAGCTGTTTTGCCGTTGTCCGGCGGGTCGCTACCGCGACGAATACGACGCCGAAATCCTGCGGCACATGCGGCCGACGCTCTCCGAGCTGGGCGAGTACGACGGCACCGCGTTGATGGAGAAAAAGACCCGCAAGAACATCTACTACCGCATCCACCACGAAACGGTCTGCACCTACGAGTTCGACGACACGCCCCCGTTCATGATCAGCGACCAGGCCCTCGATATCGCGATCGAGATCGCGCTGCTCTGCCGCTTGAACCTCGTTGGTGAACTCCATATCGCGCGCAAGCAGTACCTCGACGGGTCGATTCCCACGGGTTTCCAGCGTACCGGCATCATCGGCGTCTCGGGATGGATCCCCTACCGGAACCGCCGCATCGGCATTACCCAGCTCAGCATCGAGGAAGACTCCTGCCGCGAAGTCTCCGACGTGGGGCATGATCGCGTCTACCTGACCGACCGGCTCGGCACCCCCCTGATCGAAGTCGTCACAGACCCCGACATGCGCACTCCTCAGGAGTGCGCCGACGTCTGCCAGATCATTCGCCTTCTGTGTCGCAGCACGGCCAAGGTGCGTCGCGGCTACGGCTCGACCCGCGAAGACGTGAACGTGTCGGTGCGCGGCGGCACGCGGATCGAAATCAAGGGCGTGCCGCAGATCGGTCGCATTCCACGCCTGATCTACAACGAGGCGATGCGCCAATGCGCGTTGCTCGGCATCCGCGACGAGCTCAAACGGCGTGGCGTGACACCGGAGACGTTCGCGTTCTCGACCCACGACGTGACGCGGATCGTCAGCCGGGCGCCGTACGCACCCATTCAAGAGGCGTTGCGCCGGGGCCTGCGTGTCAAGTGCGTGGTGCTGCGTGCTTTCGAGGGGCTCCTGCGTCGCCAGACCCAGGAGGACACCACGTTCGCGACCGAGTTCTCCGACCGGGTGCGCGTCATCGCGTGCCTCACGAAACTGCCGAACATCGTGCACTCGGACACGGCGGCGGAATCGCTCCCGGCGCGCGATTGGAAGCAGTTGCGCAAGAAGACGCGCGCCGCGGACAACGACGCGCTCGTGCTTGTCTGGGGGGATGAACGCGACACGGAAACAGCGTGCAACGAAATCGCCCAGCGAGCATGCGAGGCGACGTGGGGGGTGCCCAGCGACACGCGGCAGGCCTTTCCCGACGGGACCAACGGCTTCGAGCGCGTGTTGCCCGGTGCGGAGCGTATGTATCCCGACACGGACTTGCCGCCGATCGAAATCGCGCCCGCGCGGGTTGAGCGGATCCGTGCGCACTTGCCGCCGATGGTCTGGGAACGGACCGAGCGTTATCGGTCGCTGGGATTGCCGGCGGACGTGATCGACCCATTGTGCATTTCGCCCCGGGCAGCGTTGTTCGAACGCATCGTCGGCGAACTGGACGTGGACCCCCGGTTTGTCGCGGTGGTGTTGATCCAGCGGTTCAAGGCCTTGCGGCGTGACGGGCTCGATCCGGGTTGCCTGAGCGACGCCGAGATTTACGAAGTGTTCCAGGCCCACGCCGAGGGGCGGCTGGCGCGGGAAGGGGTCGTCGAGGTGTTCGAGCGGCTGTTCCAGGTTCACGCGCCGGCGGAATCGCGGCCGACGAGCGTTGCGGACCTGCTCGATGCGTTGGGGATTCGGCCGCTGGCGGACGAGGAGATCGACGCCGCGGTTGCCGACGCGGTTGCCGGCGTCGCCGGCGCCACATTCCGCGACAGCGGCGCGCTGCACCGCTACCTGATGGGGGAGCTGATGCGTCGGTTCATCGGCTGCGTACCGGGGGCACTGTTGGCGCAAAGGCTGGATGCGCAGATCGCCCGGGCCGGAGAAACGTTCGTATCGGGTCGCCGAGCGCACACCACGTAGGCGTTTGGTCCTGCCGCTCCGCCCCCCCGCCTGCCGCGTGCGTAGTCCCGGTTCCGGGAGCGCCACGACCGCTGCCGCGCGGGGGCGATGCGAATCGTTATCAGCCGTGGTGGAGATACGGCCTGCTTGTCCGAGGTTGTTCGCTAATGGAGTCGTGCGGCATACGACTCGATAAGAAACCCGGACACCATGACCACGGCAACAAGCGAATCAATCCGACAGATCGTCTGCGTGCTCGATGCATTGCATTGTGGCGGCGTGCTGGTTGCGCCCGACGGGACGATCGTACACGCCAATCGGCGTTTCTGTCGCATGATGCAGCGGGCGTGGGGCGACCTCGTAAGCCGACGCATCTGGGACTTTTTTCCCCCGCAGCAGGCGACGCAGCTCCGTTACGATTTTGCGCAGGATGCCTACGAGGAGATCGAGCGCGAGGCGGTCTTGCCACAGGCCGATGGTGCCGAGCTCCCGGTGATCGTTTCCAGCCGACCGCTCGACTCGTCGAGCATGTTGCCGGCCCACCGCATCTACACGGTGATCGACATTTCTTCGCAGAAAACCGCAGAATCGCGTTTTCAGGAACAGTTCCAGGACGTGGCCCGGCTGAGCGATACCGTGCTCGAGCAGGCGCTCGCGCTCAAGCACTATTCACAAACCCTCGAAGAGCAGGTCGCCGAGCGAACCTCCGAACTGCGCCAGGCCAACCTCGATTCGATCTTGATGCTTGCGGTCGCCAGTGAGGCGCGCGACACCGACACCGGCGCGCACGTGCTGCGCATCCGCGAGTTTACGCAACTACTCGGCCGCGAGCTGGGCATGTCCGAACGCGAGGCCGAGGAGCTGGGTTTTTCCGCGATTCTTCACGACGTGGGCAAGATTCAAATCCCCGACGGGATTCTCAAGAAACCCGGTCCGCTCACCCCCGAAGAGCGCAAGCTCATGGAACAACACACGATCTTCGGCGAGCGCATCCTCTCCAAGCGTCGATTCTTCGACGCCAGCCGAATGATCGCCCGCAGCCACCACGAGAACTGGGACGGAAGCGGCTATCCCGACGGGCTGGCAGGCGAAACGATCCCCCTGCCCGCCCGGATCGTGCACCTGGTGGATGTGTTCGATGCGCTGACGAGCAAGCGCGTCTACAAGGATGCCTGGTCGCTGGACGAGGCGCTGGCCGAAATCGAGCGCTGTTGCGGAAGGATGTTCGACCCGGGGTTGGTACGCGTATTCCTGCCGTTGGCCCGTACCAACGAGGTCCGGGACATCATGTCGCTGCGTCACGATCCGGTATTTGTCTGAGACGCCACCCACAGGTACCAGCCCCCCGGGCATCGCCCACGCCACGGTGACGGCCGCATCCAACCGTCACGCCGAGGGTACAAGGCTGGTGTGTCGCGGGCGTCCGAGAGGCGGACGGGCCGCGCACGCGGACCGGAGGATGCTTGTGGTTTCGACGCGCACACGGGACGATACACAGAAGACGACACGCGCAACGACGCGTCCGGCAACGGGTCTTCCGGACACCAGCATGAGTGCACTTTCGCACGATCCCGCATTGATCGAGTTGCTGCGACTGGCGGCGGCGCAGGGAGCGTCCGATATCCACCTGGTGCCGGGGTATCCGCCGACGTTTCGCATCCAGGGGGTGCTTACGCCTCTCGAACGTCCGCCGTTGAGCGAGCAGGGTCTCGAAACGATGCTTCGATCGCTGGTCGCGTCTCGGGAACAGGGCCAGCCAGTGGCGATGAACAGCCTGGATTGCTCGCTGTCGATCGAGCACGAGGGCACGCCGCGGCGTTTCCGTGTCAGCCTCTACCGCGCGCAGGATGCGTTGTGTGCGTGTCTGCGTTACATCCCCGCGGAAATCCCGTCGTTCGCATGGCTCGGCTTCCCGGTCGATCTGGCCGATCGACTGATCTCGTACCCGAACGGCATGGTCGTGTTCACGGGCGTCACCGGTTCCGGGAAATCGTCGTCGCTGGCGGCACTGATCGCGCACCTCCGGAGGCGGACCAACCGCCACGTGCTGACGATCGAAGAGCCGATCGAGTATGTACATGTGCCGGGCGCGGGGGGGCTGGTGACACAGCGCGAGGTGGGGCGCGACGTGGCGACGTTCGCGCAGGGGCTCAAGTTCGCGCTGCGTCAGGATCCCGATGTCATTCTGGTCGGCGAGATCCGCGACAGCGAAACCGCGCAGATGGCGCTCAGCGCCGCCGAAACCGGCCACCTGATCTTCACCACGCTGCACACGCGCGACGCGAAGGGGGCGATCACGCGGCTGATCGACCTGTTTCCGCGAGAAACCCAGGAGGATCTGCGCAAGCAACTCGCGATGGCTCTGCGGTCGGTCGTGTCGCAGCACCTGCTGGCGGCCACCGAGCCCAGCCACAAGCGTGTGCTCGCGCTGGAAGTGTTGCACGTCAACTCGGCGGTCGAGGCGGCCATCCGCACGGGCAAGATCGAGTCGATCGAGTCCTGCCTCCAGACCGGACGCAAGGACGGGATGTTCACGCTCGACGAGCACCTCCGCCAACTCGTGCGCGAGGGGCGCATCACGGGCGACACGGCGCGCCAGATCGCCAAAGAGCCGGACACGATCAGCGGCAGCTCGGCGATGTGGTGACTCGTCTTTTCCGGGGGGAGTCGCCGCCTCCCTTTGCTTGGCACGACCACCGCCCAGGAACCAAACACCGCCCGAGGGGAGCCGGCATTCGTTCGGCATCCGCTCCGGGGCGGCCGATGCGGGCGGGTTCGGCCGGCCGCGCTTGGGGGGGACAAATCCGGACTGGTTGTCTACCATCTTTTCGCGCGGGCCGGATGCGTTCTTATCGGCATGTGGATAGCCGGCGCGGTCGCGGTCGAACCTTGCCGGTGCGCAAGCGGACGTTTCGCGCAGGCGGCGCCTGATAAACTCTGGAGAATGCGAGAACGCGGCGGTAAAGTGAGGAATTGATCACCGCGAGTGGTGCGAGAGCCGATACGACCGGCGGAATCTCGGCGCCCCTGCCGCGCAGTGTGTGTTGGGGGCAGGCCGTGCTGACAGCCGGAGGAACTGGGCATTTATGGCTTCGAAACTCGACTCGGCACTGGGTGACTATCTCAAGGCGATCAAGGACTACCAGCTCCTGACGCCGGAAGAGGAGCAGGAGTTGGGGCGGCGGATCCAGGCCGCCAACCAGGCCGAACAACGACTGGCCAACGGGGAGATCACGGTCGCCGAGTACGAGCGGATCCAGCAGGATGCGGCGGCGGCGCGCGATCGCATGGTGCATTCGAACCTGCGGCTGGTCATCAGCGTGGCCAAGGGGTTCCGCAACCGCGGCCTGCCGATGGAAGACCTCATCGAAGAGGGGAACGTCGGTTTGATGAACGCGGTGGATCGGTTCGACCCGACGGTGGGATCGCGCTTCAGCACGTACGCGAGCTACTGGATCGACCAGGCGATTCGCCGCGCCGTCCAGAACGCCAACCAGATGATCCACATCCCCAGCTACCTGATGGAGCAGATCGGGAACATGCGGCTGGCGATGCGTGAGCTCGAGGAGAGTCTCGGGCGGCCGCCGTCGATCGACGAATTGGCGCGGCACATGGAGATATCGCCGCGGAAAGCGTCGGCGATTTCGCAAGCGATCCGGGCGTGCACATGCCCGACGCAATCAACCGCGGCGGAGGATGGTACGTCGGTGACGGACGCGCTGCCGGACCACCGCACCCCCCCGCCGCACGACGCGGTTTTTTCCAAGTCCGACGCGGATTTCGTCGAGAAGATGCTCTCGCGGATCACCGATCGCGAGGCGCGTGTATTGAAGATGCGTTACGGGCTGCACAACGGCAAGCGCATGACGCTCAAGGAGATCGGCAAGGCCGTCGGGCTGACGCGTGAGCGGGTCCGCCAGATCGAGAAGGAAGCCAAGCGCAAGCTCGAAGAATATGTCCAGGAATACTACTGATCCGCCGGGTGCCGCCGGCGACCGCGATTCGGCGGGGAGCGAAACGGCTGCCGGCAACGAGGGGGTTCCCATCCGCACGTACCGCTGCTCGATTTGCGGCCGAACGGTCCGATACGCCGGTGGGCTGCCCGCCCTCTATCCGTTCTGTTGCGAGCGTTGCAAGCTGATCGACCTGGGCCGCTGGTTCAACGAAGAGTACAGCATCGATCGTGATCTGGGCCCGGAAGATATCGCCGACATTCGCGAAGACGGGTCGCTCGCGTAGGAACGCGGGGCGGTTTGTCGTGGCCCGATGTTGCGCGGCCGATCCACAGCCCGGTGACGGTCAGTTCCCGGGCTCGTCGTCGCCGGGATGCGCGGAAACCGGCGCGCGTTGTTTCGCGTGGTGCACACCGGCGGCGCAGCCGAGGACGTCGACGAGCTCGGCCGGCGTGTCGACGATGGTCTCGGCGCCGGCGGCGTGCAGGTCGTTGCGTGTGCGAAACCCCCAGGTGACACCAACGCCGCGGGCTCCCGCCCGCCGCGCGGTTTCGATATCCGTCGGCGTATCGCCGATCATGCACGCAGTTGGCGGCGCCACTCCGATCCGCCGACAGATTTCGAGAAAGTAGTGCGGGTGCGGCTTGCGCCGATCTTCCTCGACGTATCCTTGGACGATGTCGAAGGTGTCATCGTTCCAGAAGTGGCGCACGACCTGCGCGGTCATCTCGTGGGGCTTGTTGGAGAGCACGGCGAGTCGGATGCCGGCGGCGCGCAGGGCCGTAACCGCTTCCGGCACCCCCGCGAACGGCCGCGTGTGACGTAGCGGACGCACGCGGTATCGCGGACGGGCCAGTTCGATCAGCCGACCGACGAGGTGGGGATGGGTCTGGCCGACGGCTCGCTCGCACAGGCGGGGCACGCCCTCGCCGACCATGTAGCGGTAGCGATCGACCGGGTACGCGGGCAGCCCGAGCAGTTCGAGGCATTCGTTGAGCGCCTCGGCGATGTCGCGCAGCGAGTCCACCAATGTTCCGTCGAGATCAAAAACGCAGAGGGCGGGAGTTTTCGTGGTTGGCGGCATCTGGCCTCCGATAACATAATGATGGTGGAACCGCTCGGCCGCCGACGCAACCGCGCATGCACCAGCACCGTATAATAACCGCGGAATGAACCGGCCGGACGGTGGAGGCGCGCGCCTTGCCGCGGCCGGGTTCGTGGTGCCGATCGTTCCGCCGCCTGCGGGGCGGGCGTTTGCGGCAGGCCCGTGGACGGCGGTTGGCTGCGGGGCGCGGGAAAGAATCGAGAGCCACAGGCCGCCGCGCGCTGCGGGCGGGTCCTGATCCAAGGAGTCGGAACGATGTACCCCTTCACGCGATGGATGCGACGATCAGCGGTGGTGTGCGTGCTTGTGTTGCCGGTCATGGCGGCGACGGCGCAGGAGAAGCAGGAGCAGCGGCAGTCCCGCACCGCCGGATTCGACGCGATCATCGACAACGTCGATCTGCTGATCGACAACTACAGCAAGTTTCTCGGTCGCAAGTACAACCTCACCGAGGAGCAGGACGAGTACACGAAAGCCCTGCTGCGTGAAAAGGCGTACGAATTCATCGACAAGCACGAGGACGAGTTGCGTCACATCGTCGATCGGATGTTCGACGTGCGCACCGGGGGCGAGATGACGCAGGAGGAGCTGATCGAGTGGGGCAAGGAAGCCAAACCGCTCTACGAAGACGCCAAGAAGCTCATCATCGCGGGCAACGACGAGTGGCGGGAGATTCTCACCCCCGAGCAACGCAAAATCCACGACGAAGATCTCAAGCTCATGGAGGAAAGCTTCCGCACGACCGAAGACCAGCTCCAGCGCATCATCTCGGGCCAGATGACCGTCGAGGAGTTCCGCTCCCCGCGGCGCAGCGCCCGCCGGCGCGCCAACCGCAACCGGGCCAAGCGGCAAGCCCGTTCGACCGCGCAATCTCCCGGCCGGGCGATCCCCCCGCCGGGCCCCGGCACCAAGCCCCAGGCGCACAAGCGGCCGACGCCACCAAACGAGGTCCCTCCCCCACCGGAGGGTGAGAGCCGCTCGGGCAGCAGCACCGCGGCGCGACCGCGTCACGCGCGACGCGGAACGTCCGGGCAGGCCAGCCGACTGTCGCGTGGCAGCCACCGGGGTCGGTCCAGGGGCGGCAAAGGCTACGAATCGAAATGGGACAAGTACGTCGCGGACTTCATCAAGAAGTACCAGCTCAACGATGAACAGCAACAGAAGGCCCACGGGATCCTCGCCGACTGCAAGAAACAGGCACAGCGCTACCTCAAGAGCCGCGCAAGCCATTTCGCCCGGATCGACAAGCAGCTCCAGGCGTTGCGGACGTCCAAGGACAAGAACAAGAGCAAGAAACAATCGGCGTTGAACAACCAGCGGAAGAAACTGATGGAGCCGATCGACAAGATTTTCGATTCTCAGCTCAAACCGCGGCTGGAACGCATCCCCACGCGGGCTCAGCGCAAAGCGGCGGCCGCGGCGAAGAAACCGAAATCTCGCCAGAAAACCGGCTCGAAAATCAAGACCAGCGAGAAAAAGAAAAAGTAGCGTGATCGGGCGGTCGGCGGCGGGCGAGCGCCGTCGCCGGGGTGTATTCAACCTTCACCCGCAGCCGGCCGATGATGGACAACAACCGAACGCTTTTTTGCGGTGCTTGGCAGCAGGTGCGAGCCCGGGCGATTCGACCCGACTCACGGGGATGCGGTCGAGAAGGAGAAAACCATGCGGCGTATGTTCTTCCGCGGACGGATGTTGCTACTGGCGGCCATCTCGGGCGGCAGCGTGTTCGTGCTCGGCGGGTGTGATCCGAACGTACGCGACACCGTGCTTTCGGGCGTCGAAGGGGCCACCACCACGCTGACCACCACGTTCATCAACGCCTTTTTCCAGACCGTGCTCGCTCCGAAGGACGAGGGACCGGCGACGACGGTGCGGGTCATGCACGATCTGCCCGAGCCGTATTTCGGTTAGCCTCTCGGCACACGCGACGGCGAGAACGACCGCCACCTGCTTCGGTGCGGGCGGCATATCGTCCGATAACCAGGCAACCCATCCTTCGCATCTCGACGTCTCCCCTGCGTTGCGCGGTCCACGCCGCGGGCGCCGCCGCCTGCGCGTTCCATCCCCCGCAGCCCCGAAGTGGCGCGGAAGTTGCGCTTTCGGGCCGTCAACCAGTTCGACCGGTGTCACCGTGGTTTGCGTTTGCGGCGCCGGGCAGGGGTTCGCGCGGGCCGTTTCCGTGTGTCGCCGCTGGTCTGACGCCGGCGCCACGTGCAGGGAGCGTTCTTGTGGACCAGCTCTTTGAGCTTGCGGCACCAGACGGCGGACATGGTACGGCAGATTCC
>JALSRY010000359.1 GCA_026984555.1 Phycisphaerae bacterium | reverse complement strand
GTGTTTCCGCTGTCACGCTGGCAGGAAGCGTTCGCCGCCGCCCGCGACCCGCGAAAACTCAAGATCCTCATCGAGCCCGGCGCGACATGATGGTGACATTCGTGCGCAACGGCCGGCGTTATGTCGCCTTCGCGCGGCTGGCGCGCGAGGCGGGGCTGATCCACGCGTTTTCGACTCGCCCCCACGATGTGGCGATGCGCACCGACGCCCGCGCTCCCGAGCGGGCCGCCCGCCGGCGCCGAATGGCCGCTGACCTGGGCCTTGCGCCGCAAGCGCTGCACTGCTGCATCCAGGTACACCAGACGCGAATCGCGCGCGTCGAGCATGCCCGGCCGGGACGCGACCTCGACGGCTTCGACGGCGCCATCACGGCTGCCCCCGGTGCCGCCCTGATGACGTTCTCCGCGGATTGCCCCCTGCTGCTGGTGTTCGACCCGGTTCGACGCGCGGTGGGAATGGCGCATGCGAGCTGGCGTTGCACGGTGGCCGGCATGGCCGGGGAACTGGTCGAGGCGATGCGCGCCCACTTCGGCTCCGTGCCCGCGGATCTGCTCGCCGGGATCGGCCCCTCCGCCGGCCCCGAACGCTACGAGGTCCAGGACGACGTGTATCAGGCGGCGGCAACGCTGCCCGATCGCGCGGCGTGCTTCCTCACCCGCGACGGCCGCATGTATTTCAATCTCTGGGAGGCGAACCGCCAGCAGTTGTGTGCCGCTGGCCTCGCCGAACGCAATGTCGAAATCGCCGGCATCTGCACGATCACCGACAGCGAGCGGTTTTACTCGTTCCGGCGGGAGGGCCCCGGCTGCGGCCACTTCGGACTGATGGCCGGCCTGCGCGCGTCCGCCGTGGGCGCGGGTGTGCTACAAGACTGAGGCAGCGTCGTGCGCCTGTGCGCGGCCGAGACCGGCCAGCTCTTCGCCCACGGCTTTCACGACCAGCCCGACCACCTCCGCGGGGGTGACCTTCTGCTTTTCGTCGTCACGGCGGTGACAGAACTCCACCATTCCGCCGGCGAGGCTCTTCTTGCCCACGATGACCCGCAGCGGAATACCGATCAGGTCCGCATCCTTGAATTTGAAGCCGGCCCGCTCGTCACGATCGTCGAACAACACGTCGAGATCGGCGTTGACCAGCTCGTCGTGGATGCGGCTGGCGGTCTGCATGACCGTTTCGTCACGCGGGTCGAGCGCGATCACGATCACCTCGAACGGCGCGATCGACATCGGCCAGATGATTCCTCCGTCGTCGTGGTGCGATTCGATCGCCGCCGCCAGGATGCGGTTGAGCCCGATGCCGTAGCAACCCATGATCAGCGGGCGGGGTTTGCCGTCGCGGTTGAGGTACGTCGCGTGCATCGCCTCGCTGTACTTGGTGCCCAGCTCGAACACATGCCCCACCTCGATGGCGGTGCGAATGTGCAGCGGGTCGTGTTCGGCGTTCGGTGCGAGGTCGCCTTCGACCACCATGCGGATGTCGGCGACGACCACCTTGTCGCCTTCGATGGGGAAGTCCCGCCCGGGGTTGACGTTGCGGACGTGATAGTCGGTCTTGTTCGCGCCGGTGGCCGCGTTGCGCATCGTGGTGACGTCGCGATCGACGATGAGCTTGTCGACGCGCTCGACCAGTCCCTGCGGGCCCGCAAAACCCACCGCCGCCCCCGTGAGCTCCTCGATCGAATCGGGCGTGGCCAGCTCGAAATGGAGCACGACCTCGTCGTCGAACGCCTCGCGCACGACGCGCTCCAGCTTGTGCTCGTTGATCTCGTGGTCGCCCCGGACCAGCGCGACGACCCAGCCGGTCCATTCCACGTCCTTGCCGTCCACGACGCGCAGCGCCTTGATGTCGTACACGAGCGTCTTGATCATCTGCTCGGGCCGCGTGCCGAGAAACTCGCAAACGTCTTCCACCCGACCGACGCCGGGGGTGTGGACTTCCTCCATCGGCAGGGGCTCGTCCGTTTGCGGGGGCGCCGGGTGCGCACTGGCCCGTTCGAGGTTCGCCGCGTAGCCGCCCGATTCGCTGATCGCCACCGAGTCCTCGCCGGCGGGCGTGAGCACCATGAACTCGTGCGATACGTCGCCGCCGATGGCGCCGCTGTCGGCCTCGACCGCGACATACGGCAGTCCGCAACGACCGAAGATGCGGCAATAGGTGTCGTACATCGTCTTGTAGGCCTTGTGCAGGCATTCGAGGCTGTCGTGAAACGAGTACGCGTCTTTCATCAGGAATTCGCGCGTCCGCAGCACGCCGCTCTTGGGTCGCGCCTCGCCGCGAAACTTGGTCTGAATCTGGTAGAGATTGATCGGGAGCTGCTTGTAGCTCTTGAGGTAGGCCCGGGCCGTGTCGGTGATGACCTCCTCGTGCGTCGGCCCGAGCACCGTGTTCGGCCGCCAGTCCCCCTCCGGGCCGGCCAGCCGCAACAAGACATCCCCCATCGCCTCGACCCGGCCGGTTTCCTCCCACAGCGACAGCGGTTGGAGCACGGGCATGTGCAGCTCGATCGCGCCGGCGGCGTCCATTTCTTCACGCACGATCTGCTCGACCTTGCGCAGCGCGCGGTAGCCCAGCGGCAGATACGTGTACATGCCCGCCGCCACCTGCCGAATCAACCCCGCCCGCAACATGAGCACGTGCGAGGCGGCGGTGGCGTCCTTGGGCGTTTCCTTGGTCGTCGGAATGAAGTACTGGCTCCAGCGCATCAGAATCTCGCTCCCGTCTGAAACATCACGTCCGCTTGTGCCCCCACAAGCCCCGCATTGTGCGGCCCCGGCCGCTGCGACGCAAACCGGCCCGCGGACCCGTCTCCGCGCGTATTGCTTTTTCCACTTCCCCGGCCACGGGAGGTGATTCGCCCC
>JALSRY010000358.1 GCA_026984555.1 Phycisphaerae bacterium | reverse complement strand
TGCGCCGATTGAGGCGTTCGAGCCATTCGTGTTCGGCGGGTTTCGGCTTGGATCGGGATACGGCCATGCGGACAGGCGATCCTCCGTTTCGTTACGCCGCACCAGTCGCCCGGAACAGCCGGGTGGACCCCACCGAGCGAGTTTCCCGCGACGCCCGTTCGTCGTCGGCACCCGGTGTCGCGCGGCTCATGTGCGCACGTTGGCGAGCTGGAGCACGCTCAGCGGCCCGAAGACGAGGATCGGAATCCAGGCGATCAGGGCGGCGTTGGTCTCGTCCTTGACGACGCTGTGAGCGATGAATGCCACGAAGTAGAACGCGCCCGCCAACAGCAGCGCGCGTCCGCCGGCGGCCATCACGTTGACCGGCTCGCGGACGAGGAAAAACGGGATGGTCAGCAGCAGCAGAATCCACTGGAGCAGCGGCTGGGTCAGCCGCACGTGCCGGATCATGTCGATCGCGGGTCGATTGGCCAGGTTTCGGCTTTGGAGCAGGGCGTTGAGCTGTCGAATGCTGAGCAGGTCGGCCCACTGGGCGTTGCGTCGCAAGGCGAGCTGCTGGGGCGTGAGGGTAAACGGGTATTCGTCCACATAGCGAGGCGCGCTGGTCTTGCCGAATCCCGTGGTTTCCAGCGGTGCGTACATCGCGATGCGGACGCCGCGTTCGAGCCGCCAGAGGTGTGTCGAGGAATCCCAGGTGGCGGCATCGGCCTTGACGAGGCTGAAGGGGTTGCCGGTCTGCGGATCGGGCTCGACGATGTACACGTGTTCGAGGCGGTTCTGGGCCGGCAGGAAGCTGATGGCGGTGAGAATCGCGTTGTGGTCGTCACGGGCGCAGTAGATTCCGCCGACACGCTGGGCGATCACATCTTCGTGGTTGCGTGAGATCTTGTAGGCCAGGCGCGGAATCAGCACCTCGCGGTTGGTCATCCACACGCCCACCAGCAGGATCGCGCAACCCACGATCGGCACGGCGAGCCGCTGGAGCGGCATCCCGGCCGCGACGAGTGCCGTCAGCTCGTTGTTGCGCAACATGAGCCCCAGCGAGAACGCGGCGGCAATCGCCATCAGCGGGCCGCCGAGCTGGGAATAGTACAGGGGAATGTTGCAGAGATAGTAGTCGCCCACCAGCCGCAACACCTGGAGCAGCGGCAGCGTCTCGTCCTTGGTGAACTCGTCGATGTTCACGAGCAGATCGGTCAGGATGTACAAGCCGATCCCGACCAGCATCAGGATGATGTAGCCTCCGAGGAACGTGCGGATGATGTAGCGGTCGATGATGCTCATCAGGGCTCCTCAGCGCCGCACGCCAACCCGCAACACGATCGCGTCGGCAATCGCAACGAACGTCAACCCCGCCCAAATCACATACGGGCCGATGGCCTCGGTGGATGGGTGCTCGGTAAGCTGCCGGCCCATCAGCATGAGAATCGTCACGATCCCGAACGGGATACATGCCAGTCCGAACGCCGCCAGCGCCCGCGCACCCCGAAACATCACGCCAAGCGCCGCTCCCATGAGCACCGTGACCAGCGCGCTGAGCGAAAACCCCAGCCGGAAGTGAATCAGGCCCTTGACCTTGCGACGAAGCTTGCCCGCCTCCGTGACGAGCTTGGCCCGCTGCTCGGAAAACAACTCCTGGCCCGGCAACGGGACACGCGGATCGACGATCTGGTCCGGCGTGAAGCGGCTGACCTCTTCGACCACTTTCGCGGGCGGCACGAGCCCGGTCAGCCGCACGGAATCGCGCGGAAACGGTTGGTCCGGGTGCAGGGCCTGCGCGTTGTACTCGCGCACCGGGTGTTGTTCGGTACGAACCAGTTCGATCACAACCGTCGTGCGGCCGGTTTCCGCGTTGGTCGGGGCAAGAAGCCGTCCCTGGGGCGCGACGAAGCGCGTGGGGCGCGCCATCCCGGGGACCATCTGCTCGACGGTCACATCCGCCAGAGCCAGGCTCTTGCGATCCGCAGCGCACGAGCCCGCCCGCACCCGTACCGCCTTTCCGTCCGCAGCTTGCAGCGTCAGCGTGCCTCCATCGGCAAGTCGTCGCTCGGCGTAGACGTAGAAGACATAGGCCCGCAATTTGGCGGTCAGCTTCTCGATATCGCGATCGAGCTCGGGCGACAACCAGGGCGCATCACGCCACGAGACCAACGTCGCCAGGTCGAGCATCGACG
>JALSRY010000357.1 GCA_026984555.1 Phycisphaerae bacterium | reverse complement strand
ATCCGCGCGGCTATTCGCGACATCGAACCGTTGCGTCCACCGGGTAAGACAGTGGTGTACAGTTGCCTCAACGCGATTCTGTGCGCGGAAATCGTCGAGGCGGTGAGCGGCCAACCGCTGGACCGTTTTGCCGCCGCGCACATTTTCGAGCCGCTGGACATGGTGGACACGGGTTTCAACCCGCCGGCGTCGAAGCGCGCCCGCTGCGTCCCCACCACGCGCAGTCCGCGGGCCGACGCCGCCGACGGTTTTCTCTGCGGGCAGGTACACGACCCCTTGGCGGGAATGCAGGCGGGGGTCTCGGGCAACGCGGGGCTGTTCGCCACCGCCGCCGACTTGGCGCGCTTCGCCCGGATGATGCTCTCCGGCGGCGTGCTGGACGGGCGGCGCATCCTGTCCGCAAAGAGCGTCGCGGACATGACGCGCATCCAGAACCCCGGCGCCACCAACAGGAAGGGCAAACCCGATCGCCGGGGCTTGCTCTGGGATCTCTACCCGGCTCGTCGCGGCGGTGCGGGCGCGGCGGGGCGGTTCGCTTACGGGCACACGGGTTATACCGGCACGGCGATCCGCATCTACCCGAAACCGGGGGTCTACATCATCGCCCTGACCAACCGCGTCCACCCCGACGATACCGCCAAGGTCGGACAGTTCCGCAAGGCGATCTGGGACGCGGTCGGAGAGGTGTTGATGGAGACGCCCGAACGCGGGAGCGCGTCGCCCGGCCTTGGCCGCGGCGCGTCGCCCTATGACAGGCCGTAGAGCGGGCGGAACTTTTCACGCAGGTAGGCGACGAACGGCTCGGGCGCGAGTGGTCGCCCGGTGACCTTCTCGACCAGCTCGCCGGCGCGGTAACGCTGTCCGTGACGGTGGATGTGTTCGCGGAGCCACTCGCGCAACGGCAAGAGCGTGCCCCGGCGCAACTGGTCGTCGAGGTCGGGCAACGCGGCGCGCGCCGCCGCGAAGAACTGCGCCGCGTAGAGGTTTCCGAGCGCATACGTGGGGAAGTACCCGATGATCCCCATCGCCCAGTGGATGTCCTGCAAACAGCCTTGGGCCTCGTCGGGCGGGGTGAGGCCCAGCAGTTGGCGCATGCCCTCGTTCCACGCCTCGGGTACGTCGGCGACCGCCAGCTCCCCGCGGAGCATTTTCCGCTCGAGGTCGAACCGCAGCATGATGTGCAGTCCGTAGGTGACTTCGTCGGCCTCGACGCGGATCAGCGACGGGCGCACGGTGTTGATCGCGAAATACCAGTCGTCGAGCGTCACGTCCGCCATCGACGGGAAGGTCGCCTGGAGCTCGGGGAAGTAGTATTCCCAAAACGCCCGGCTGCGGCCGACCTGGTTTTCCCACAGCCGCGATTGCGATTCGTGAATGCCCAGCGAGACCGCCTGGGCCATCGGCGTGAAGGCGTGGGCGGCGTCGAGGCCCTGCTCGTAGAGCGCGTGTCCCGTTTCGTGCATCAAGCCGAACAGCGCCATCGGCAAGTAGTGTTCGTCGTAACGCGTGGTGAGTCGTACATCGCGCGGCGAGACGCCCGCGCAGAACGGATGGGTCGAGCTGTCCATCCGTCCCGCCTCGAAATCGAACCCCATCGCCTCCATGATCCGCCGGCCGAACGCCGCCTGCTGTTCCACCGGGCACGACCGCGAGCGGATGGATTCGTCCGGTTGGCGCGGCGCGTCGCGGAGTTCGGCGACCAGGGGAACCAGCTCCGCCTTGACTTGCTCGAAGACCTTCTGGACCTCGGCCGACCGGGCGCCGGGTTCGTATTCATCCATCAGCGCGTCGTAGGGCTCGCCGTCCCAGCCGACACAGTCGGCCACCTGCCGCTTGAGATCGAGCATGCGCTGGAGGTGCGGTGCGAAACGAGCGAAGTCCGAATCGGCCCGCGCCTGGGCCCAATTGGCCTTGGCAACGCTCGATGTCCGCGCGATCTCCGCGACCAGGGCACGCGGTAACTTCACCGCCCGGTCGAACGCCCGGCGCACCTCACGCACGTTCGTACCGGCGGCGTGGTCGTCGCTGAAGTCCTCCGCTTCGAGCGCATCGAGCAGGGAGCCCAGCTCTGCGGACGTGAGCCGGTCGTGGGCGAGACCGGCGAGCAACGCCGCCTGGCGCCCCCGATCCTCGGCGGCTTTGGGCGGCATCTGGGTTTCCTGGTCCCATTCGAGCAGCTCGCTGATCGAATAAAGCGTGTACAGTTCACGAACCCGACCAACGAAAGCGTCATACGTTTCGGACACGAAGGCTCCTTTGTGGCACAAGTCCCGCGGGGACTGTCGGGCGACCGACGGAGACTGTCAGCGTGTGTTATAGAACCTCGGGCGGGTCGGGTCGAGTGTCCACCACCAGCGGCCACCAACAAATACGGGTGCCGCTTGGTCCTTGGGGGCGGGCGCCTGGTCCCGGGGCGTCGGTTCGCCGGCGGCCGGACGTCTTCCGCTGTCGCACCGGTCGGCCGCGAACATTCGGAGATTTCCCCGCAACCGCGCACCGCCCAGCACCGCCAGCACCTCGCTCCGGTCGAACCGTGTCACGCGGGCCGGGCCGCGTTCGAGCCGGCGAACCGTGCCCTTGCCGCCGCGCAGCACGCCTTCGTAATCGAGGAATCGGCGAGGGTGGGCGAAAATCGCTTCGGCGAGCAGGGGGCCGACCGGCACGGTCGGGTCGGTTCGGGCGAGTGGGTTTTCCGCGAGTCGCCAGGTCGCCAGCTCCGCTTGGTGCGGAAGTTCAAGCATGAAATCCCAGTGCAGCCCGGCGGGGGCGTGGTGTTCCAGCAAGACGAACATTCGTACTCCATACCGCGCGGCGGCCTCCCGGGGCAAGGCTCCCGGGTTTGGCCATCGGCCGGGTAGCGGT
>JALSRY010000356.1 GCA_026984555.1 Phycisphaerae bacterium | reverse complement strand
GATCGCCCTCTTGATGACCCAGGGCCGCGGGCCGGCCCGCACAACGTGGCGAAACGCGGACCGCGAACCGGCTCCTGACCTACGGCGTCCAGCCGTCCGGCATGACGGTGAACCACTTGAGCCGCTCGTCCAGTGGGTTGGGATAAGACTTATCGATTTGTTTCAGGTCGAGAATCTTTGCGTGGCCGTCAAAAAACAGGCAATTGTGCCCGTTGGGATGGCGGGGCAAATCATCGATGCGAGGCTGTCCGCCGAAGGGCAAGTGCGACGTCAAGAACATGCTGTAAAAACGCATGCCCCAACGCCGCGCAGACCACGGCACCGTCTTGTCGACCGCAGTCATGTATATGACCCTCGACGGCGGTGCTTCCGCGGGGAACTTCTCGATGCGGCTCGTCCCTATGTAGTCGGCTGCAGCTGCGTTTGCCGGTACCCATGCCGCGTCCTCACGCCACTCGAGGTTGCCGGCGTCATAATCGATGTTCTTGTACGTATAAGGCGTGGGGAACGTGCTCGTTACAAAATGCTGGGGGTTGGTGCCCGGTTGTTTGGATGCGTGCTCGTCCATGCCGTCGTACCACGCCGGGTACGCGGGATCCTGAAACATGGGGAACTGTCGCACGGTGTCGTTGAGGCGGCGTCGAACCTGTTGGGGGTGGTACCCCGGTCGCGAAACCCAGAGCACGCCCTTTTCGTTCCATCCTACATATGGCAGAACCGCCGATGCGAAGACTTGGTATTCGCCAGGGCCGGTTTGGCTTCCCAGGCCTTGGATTCCGCGGGGCAAGTAGTTCTTGTTATCCGCTCCGTAGAGCGTGGCTCCGTTGTAAAGCGTCTTCTGGTGCGTGAGACAGACCGTAGCTTTGGCCTGGTCTTTCGCTCGTTTGAGCGACGGCAGCAGGATGCTGATGAGCAGCGCGATGATCGCGACGACCACGAGCAGCTCGATCAGCGTAAAACCCTGATTACGGCTGGTTTTTCGTTTCTGTGTCAGCATGGCTTGGGAACCTCCGAGCTTTCCGCCTGCGTTAAAGAGAAACAATAATTATAACACCTTTACGGCTGGTAGTCATCCGGCATGACGGTGAACCAACGCAGCCGCTGATCGAGCGGTTTGGGCCACGCGGGATCCATCTGGTGCAGGTCCAACGTCCGCGCGTTGCCGCCGAAAAACAACGCGTTAATGCCGCCCGGGTGACGCTGATCGTTCGCGATGCGCGGGAAACCGCCGAAAGGAAGCTGCTGGCCCAGGAAGAAGTGATGATATCGCGGGCCGCCACCCTTCCACGGGAGCGAGGTGTGCGCTTCGGTCACGTATATCAACGCCGCGGCGTTTGAGCCGCTGGGAAACTTGTCGAGGCGGGATGAGCCCATGTAGGTGGCCGCACCGATACCGACGCCCTCGAAATGGTCTTCCGGGGACCACTCCAGGTTGCCGTTGTCATAAGCGACGTTCATCATCGTATACGGCACGGGCATCGCGCTGGCCACGTAGTCCATCGGGCTGGTACCCGGCTGGTTGGACGCCTCCGCCGCTTCGTCCGGGAAATCCGGACACTGGTATTGCGGGATCGTCCGGAACAGCGCGTTGAGGATGCGTCCCGCCTTGTTGCGGGGCAGCGCGGTACCGAAACCCCAGAGGCGATCCTGCGAAACGACCACGTCGAACGTCTCGTCACGGCCGATGCTCAGCCCGATGCTGCCGGTCCAGCCCAAGTACTTGAGCAGGCAGGTGGCGTAGATGTGGTACTCGTTGGGCGGGCGGTGCTCGAAACCCTGGATCGCGCGCGGGATGTAATCCTTGTTGTCCGCCGCGTAGAACCGCGCCGCTTGCCCCTGGCTACGCAGGTTCGTGAGGCACTGGAGCTGGCGGGCTTGCTTCTTGGCCCGTTGGAGGGACGGTAGCAGGATGCTGATCAACAAGGCGATGATCGCCACCACCACCAGCAGCTCGATCAGCGTAAATGCCTTTTTTCTCACGAGGTGGCTCCCAATGTATCAGTGTTCTTCCAACCCCTCCGGCGAAACCGGCTTGAACGCGTGTCCTCCACACTTCGGGCACGTGAGCGCCTGCGCCTGTCCCGGTGCGCCGCCTCCAACGACCGGTACGATTGTTCCACACTTGGCGCATTGCCGCGCGTGCCAGACCGCCTTCTCCTGGCAGTAATAACACGTCGCCGGTTCCTTGCCGAGCATCGTAATGTATGCCTTGCCGCAGGCGGCACAGGCGACCGGCGCCTTGTGTAGCACCGGCGCTCCTGGTTCCGGCTGAGATTTCTGGTACGAAAACAGCCAAACGCCGGCGCCGACGATGACGATCAGCGCGCCAATCGCGATGACGGGTGATTTCACAACACCTCCAGCGGCCGCGTCCCGGCCCGTGCCTCGATACACAATGCTACTATAAAGCATAGCACGTGACGGATAACAATCAATCCCCAAAAGTGACGGAAATCCGTCTATTCGCGGCATCGCTCCACGCGCCGCCCGCCGTGGGACGCTCCGGCGTCTGCGGGACCACGGTGCCGGTGGCCTGCCACGGCCCGGAAAGGCTCGGCCCCGGGGGCCGGTCCATGCCATCACGCCCTTTTCCGCTACTTATCGGCCACACGTCGCCGCACGTTTGCCGAGGCAGCTCGAAAACGCTGTCGCTGCGCAAACGCGGCCGGGTGCCATTTATCCGGGCGCTGGTTCTTGACCGCGCAGGCCGATTGGCGACACTGTTCCCATGAACGATTCGCTCTCGCCCGAGAAGGGCGTCCGGTCCGGTCGTCCACCGATTCGCGACGCGATGGAGCTCTGGCCTGCGCTCAAGCCGCCCATGGACGCACCGGACCCGGTACCGAATCCCGGCCCGGAGACGATC
>JALSRY010000355.1 GCA_026984555.1 Phycisphaerae bacterium | reverse complement strand
CACCTCGCCGTTGGCCGAATCGACCGCGAGATCGTTGGGAGCCACGAGCGTAAACGGCGTCGGGTCGCAGGTTCCGATGAGGTTGAAGCTCGCGTCATAGATGCCGATCACGCCGTCGGCCCGCGACAGGAAGATCGAGCCATTGCTAGGATGGACGGCGATTCCGACCGGTGATTCGGGGATGATATGGGTCGCCACGACGTTGCCCGCCGCGTCGTATTCGGTGACCTGGTTGCCTGGCGGGTCGGTCACGTAGATGCCGCCGCCGGCCGTCGCCGCCAGCCGGGCCGGGTACGTGACACCGCTCGTATACGTGTCAACGTAGGTTACGTCCGCCCGGAGCACTGGTACGACGAGCGCCGTCAGAACCAGAGCGCGCAACCCGATGATCATGGTCCGTCCTCCTTCGTCCTATCCCCCGTGAGGCGTGAGAAGCGTCCTGTCCGTATGCTCACTGCTGCAAGTGACGTGCCGAAACAACACCCGTGGGTGCATGCGACACCCCCACACGCGACACCACCTGTAACCGATATCGGAGCCGAGACTTGGAGGAGCAACCTCCGGCCGCGCAGGCGAAACGCCGGAGATCGGCGGCGTATGTAATCTTGTTTGTGGGAATACGAAGCCTGTGATTCTCAGCGGTGGGATGCGCCCGCGCTCGGAAACCCCGGCGGCGACTCGCCCCGCCCGGGATCAGCCGCCCGTGCCGTAGTTCGCCAGCAGGATCGACAAATCCGCCAGGTTCACGCACGCGTCGCCATCGAGGTCGGCGTCGGCGTTGTAGTTCGCGTCACCGGCGCACGTGTTGTACGCCGCCAGAAGCAGCGACAGGTCGGCCAGGTCCACATCGCCGTCGTGGTCGATGTCGCCCGGGATACCCGACCATGCGCTGATCGTGAGGTAGGGCTTGGTGGTGGGGTCGGAATCCAGCGCGTCGATGAACGCCTGGTTCCGATCGTTGGGCGTGTTGGGATCCACCTGGAACCGGAACCCGATGCGGTTTTCGCCACTGGTCAGCGCGTCGTTGACCGCGCTGCTGACATCGAGCACGAAGACAGTCGGTTCCTGGTACGGCGCAAGCGTGACCACACCCTGTAGCACGGTCGGCCCGGAAGCAAAGTCGTCCGGCGTTTCCTGAAGGTCCGCCGGGTAAGAGTACACGTGCACATCCACGTCGGGGAACGGCCAGATCGGCGCGCCGCGGACGGTGAACGTCAGCGTAGCGGACACCGGCGGCGTATAGTTGATGTTCGCGAGGTTGTACTCCCACACGACGCGATGTTCGAGGCTGTCGGTGCCGGCGGCGGTCGTCAATGTGATCGATCCTTCGTAGCTCGTCTGGTTGAACGTCCAGTCCCAATCGTCCGCGACGCCATCAAACGGACCATAAGTCCCACCGTCGGCGAGTGTTCCGTCTTTGGTGGGATAGACGGTCTGGCCTGATCCGAGCGGAACGCACGCTGCGAACACCACACCCGCCGCGAGCACGAAAAAGCTCTTTGCGCTTCTCACAGTCGTCCCTCCTGCCAGCGCGAAGCTCGGCAAAACCGCGATTCTCGATCATACACGACCCCCATCTTATGCAAACGGTGTACCACCAGCGTGGACAAGAGCCCGCCCGGCTTGGGGGACGCGAGAATGCCGCCGGCGCGTGGTACGCCCGCGAGTGTTTCCGGGGCCACGTTCCCAACCGGTGGAATCGGGCGTGTAACCTTTCCCAGGGTTGGGAGTGCTTCGACGTCCGAGATTACCGCGATTGGCATCATGCCTGCGGGGCGCGTTCACTAACTTCATATACGACGGGATGTTACGGTTACCACGCCTGGCGGCACCTCACGCACTCGGCGATCGTCGCGAAGCTGGCACGGCGGGTGCAAGCTTAGACGGGGGGTGTGGTTCTCGCTCCGTGCACAAACGTGCCTCGACGAGCTGTGGAAGCTTTGCAGTCACGCCGGAGCGACCCCTGAAACAACGGTTACGGCGCCATTACGAGGCGTTCCACAACGAGAATGGAGGAAGATGCAATGAAAACCGCAGTCCGGCTGCTTTCCGTGGTGCTGATCGGCTCGATCACTGTCGCTGCGCTGGGACAGATCGTTCCCGGTGATCCCAGCACATACCCCTCGGTCAGCGTGGTCAATTCCCCGCATAACCTCAACAACTACCCCGGCGTGACCATCCCCGGCAACCAGGTCTGCCTCCCTTGCCACACACCCCACAACGCCATCATGCCCGGCGAGGATGGCATCCTCTGGAACCACGAGCTCACCGGCGAAACATTCACCATGTATTTCAGCACCGCCGGTCAGCCCGAAGGCTCCTCCAAGATGTGTCTGAGCTGCCACGACGGCGTTACCGCCATCGACAGTTACGGCGGAAACAGCGGCTCCGTCGTCATCACCGGGCCCGCCGCCCTCGGAACCGATCTGTCCAACGACCATCCGATCGGCATCGAGTACCCCAACCTGCCCGCCGAATACAACGACCCCAGCACCTGGGATCCCGGCATCAACTTCGGCCCCGGCGTGCAGCTCATCACGATCAACGGCGTCGATCGCGTCGAGTGCGCCTCGTGCCACAACGTCCACAACAACGGCCTCGGCAACTTCCTGCGCGTCCCCGTGCTCGAAAGCTACCTCTGCCTCCAGTGCCACATCAAGTAGCACCGGGGACGCACGCCGCGTAACGTCGCGGCCATCCGGACATCCAGACCGCGCCCGCGGGCGACGCAACCAGGCGACCCCAATCACCCGCGGGCGCGAAAAAAACCGCCCGGTGATGCGGGCGTTCACGCGGCATCACCAGCCCGCCCGTCACGCACACGCGACCGACGGGCACGTCGTACGGACCCAAACGCGGCGCGCGGCC
>JALSRY010000354.1 GCA_026984555.1 Phycisphaerae bacterium | reverse complement strand
GACCGCGGGTGGCAACGGCGACGGGCACACGCCGGCGGGTGGCGCGCCCGAGACGATCTCCGCCCAGCCCGCCCGGAACAGCAACGCTGCGAAAACTTCGTTGGCCACCGACGCCGGAGCGTCCTCGACGGAGCGCAACTACAGCCGGGGACTGCCCGACACGTTCATGGACGAACGGGACGACGTGTTGGCGGTGATTCACGAGTTGGAGGATCAGCTCGACCGCTACGAGGAGACGCGCGAGGCGTTGGAGCGTGAGCTGGCGGAAGCCAACCAGCAGAACCAGACCGCCCGCCAGCGGGTGCAGGAGTTGGAATGGCAGGCGGTGACGTTGCAGACGCGGGTCGAGGCGCTGGAACAGGTTCGCCAGGAAGTCGCCCTGCTGGAAGAGGAAATCGCCGACGCGAACACCCGGGCCCAGCGGTTGGCCGAGCAGTTGTCCCGGTCGGAAAAGGAAACCGCCCGGCTCAACAGCGAACTGAAAGCGGCCAACAAGCAACTCGAGGAACTCTGGTCGGTTCGCAAGGAACGCGACGGTCTGCGTACCGACCTCAAGAACGCGGTGGCGCGGTTCGAGCAGCTCGAGCGCACGCACCGCGACACGCTCGAGGAAAAGAACTCGCTCCAAAGCCGGCTTCAGGAATCACAACTCGCGCTGGAGGAGACCCGCGCGACCCGCAAACAGCTCGACATGAATCTCCGCAACGCCGAGATTCGCAACGAGGAGCTGCACCGCACACTCGAAGACCTCCAGCAAAAACTGGAGTCGCTGCGGACCGAGAAGAAGAATCTCCAGGCTCAGCTCACCCACATGGAACGTGAGAACACCCGCCTCGCCGAGCAGCAGCAGTTTTACGAGTGCGAGCTCACTTCGCTGCGCAGCATGAACCGTAACGCCGAGGCCGCGCTGGCCAACGTCAAGAAAGCCTTCGCCGAGGTGCGCGTCGCGCTGGCGGAAACCAAGGCCCGCGCCCGCCGACGGGCCATGGAAGCGATCCCGCGAGCCACGACAACGCTCCGCGGCATCGACGCCGCTCCGAACAACGAGACAGCCTCGGACAACGCACCGACCACGCAAGCGGCCGCCGCCCAGGTCACAGAGACCGTCACCGGCCGCATTGCCGACACGATCGAGCCGGCATAGGCCGCGCAGCGCTGCGGAAACGTCGCGATTTCCCGGTCGGTCCGCTTCGCGTCGATGCCGCGCGCCCTGTCGTCCCACCGCCCTTTGCTCGCAATCTTGTCCGTCTGTGATCGTATGGTTGCGCGCAAGAGAAGACGATCGGTTTGAACCTCATCCCGCATTGCCGCCCAACTGAATCGAGATTCAGTCGGATTGGGGGAGCCCGGCGTAAGTCCGCGGGACCGAGGCAAACCGATCGCTTCTTCAATCGCCATTCTTCGCTCCCGCCGGCTGTCCATCGCACGACGGGAGGCCGAAATGTGTCGGTGTCCCCCCCGAAAAACGTTCCTACCGGCGACGCGCCACCAGCAACCCACCAAGCAGCAGCAGTCCGATGGACGCGGGCTCGGGAATCGTCTCGCCGTAGACCTGGAACGCGAATTCGAAGTTGATGTCGGGGGTGCCGCCGTCCGGCACGCCGTACCAGACGTCGCTGGCCGGTCGCCAGGTTGGCGGGGGTGCACCAAAGATCGCGCCTTGCACGAATCCTTCGGTCTCGCCGTAGAGCGTATCGTCGATGGACCCGGCGACGAGGTGGTTGCGTCCTTCCAGGAAACCCGAGCCCACGAGTCGCACGCCGACGTAGACATGATCCACACCGAGATCGTTCATGGAGATCGGGCTATCGAAGGTAATCTCGCCCTCGTAGAGGCGTGCGTGGGGGTCCAGGTAATCGCGTTCCTGGAGGATGTTGTAGTCGAGGTCGGAGAGTTCGAGCAGCGTGTTGAAGTTGTCGTCCAGGAAGATGACGTCAGCGGTGCCGTAGTCGGTACCGAGCTCGCGAGCACCAACCCAATCCAACCGGGTGAGCACCGTTTCGGCATCGGGCGTGGCGCCGCCGCCGGTGTCGACGATGAAATCGTCGATCGCCCACGTGGATTCCACCACCTGGGTGTTGCGTTCGGAGCTCATGTTGATCGCGCCGTTCTGTGCCAACCCGTCGATGCCACCCGGGTAGTTGTCCCACAACAGGACATCCGCGGAGGCCGCCGCCGCAAGGCCCAGTAACAGTGCGCCTGTGAACAGGAAACGACTTCTCATGCTTTCCCTCCTGGGGATCGACCACGCGAACGTGATACGAACGCGCGGCACTCGCCCGGGTTACCACGAACCAGACATTTTCCGAGCCGCTCGACGCCTCGAATGCGCGCACCTCCCGCGCCTCGGAATCGACGTGGTAAGACTCTCCTCGTACAAGATGGCCGTAGCCCACGCAGGCACGGCGGAGTTGGCCAACCGAGCGTTTCGGTCTGACCGCTCAATCCTAGGCACCCACGTTTGCGACTATCAAATCCGCTTCGGAAAAAAGCTGACACCGCGAGGCAAATGCCCAACCCCAACCCTGCTCACCTCGTCCGCCCGGCGAGGACACGGGACGAATCCCCTACCCGCCGAACCAGCGGCGCTTGGACTTGCGGCCTTCCTTGCGTCCAGAATCCGACTTTCGCTCGGCCCGGATGCGTTCGATCAACTCGGCGTCGTTGAGGTTCGGACAGAGCCGGCGCAACACGCGCATCTTTTCGATTTCCTCGTCCGTGAAATCGACCGTATCTACGCTGTCAGTCGCGTCGGGATCCGCTTCGACCACTTGTTGGGCGGCCGGCGGCCGATCGTCAGGCACGCCGCGTCGAACCGAGCCACCCGAGAAAAACCCCCCGGGCTGCTCGTCCACATCCGCGCTTTCGGCC
>JALSRY010000353.1 GCA_026984555.1 Phycisphaerae bacterium | reverse complement strand
TCGCCGCCGAACTCCTCGGTGAAGAAGTCGGGAATGTCCGGCGTCGTGAACGTGTAGCACGCGCCACCGTTGTCGTCGGTGGTCGCATTCCCGGCCTCGTCCTCGGCCTGCACAACGTAGTAGTACGTCGTATTGTCCTGCAAACCGGCCAGGTCCACCGAAGCGGGGTTGCCGTACGAGCCACTGGCGGAATCGGTCAGGCTGTCGCAAGCGAGCCCATACAGCACGGTGCCGCGGACGACCTCGTTGGCGTCGAAGGTGATGGTCGCGCTGCGTGGGCCGAGGTTCGTCGCCTGCACGTTGGAGATCGCGGGGGCGGTGCAATCCACGATCGCGGTGGCGACGACGGGCACGTTCGTACCACCCTGGCCGTCGTCGGCATCGACGTAGGTCACAGAAAGCGTATCCCCCTCGGCGACGAGCAGCACGCCGGCCGCGTCCACGGTGCTCAGACCGATGGTGCCCTCGAAACGGGCCGACGCCGCCGAGGTTTCGGTCAGCACGGCCTGTTCGACGCCCGTTTCCGAATCCGAATCCACCGCGACGGTCACCTGCTCGACGGTGTTGGGATCGGTATTCAAACCGCAGTCGCTGACCGTGATGCCGAGCGTACCTTCGCAGGCGTATGCGGGCCGGTCGAGGTGGACTTCGCCGGCGTCGGGACAGGCCGGTTCGCCGATGCGCATGTAATACACGTCCTGTTCGCCGTTGAACGTGGCGGCATAGGCGAGGTTCGCGCCGCGCTCGTCGGAGGACATGTCGAAGTAGTCACCCATCTTCTGCTGCTGGGGCCAGCCAACGTGCGGATCGAACGCGGGGCTGAGCGGCTCGCCGGGGGCCCAGGTGACGCCGGCATCGGTGGAGTAGGAGTAATACAGTTCAGAATCGTAGCCGCCGGGATCGTTGCGGGTGTCGAGCCAAACCACGTCGATCCGCCCATTGGGGGCCACGGACATCGTGCCGAACCACTGCCACGCGCTGGTGCCGGCATCGTCGTTCACCCGGACGGGAGCGCTCCAGGTGTGCCCGCCGTCGGTGCTGCGGATGAACATGACGTCGAGGGGATCGCTGCCGGGCGGATCCACGGAACACAGCATGTAGACATTCCCGCGGGTCGGCCCGTCCGAGCGATCGACATCGATCCAAACCTGTCCGAGCAGGCCGGCCGGGTTCGGGCCGGCGGAAAACACGATGCTTCCGCCGAGATTCACGCTGTTGGAGAACTCCCACGTCACCGGCAGCGAAGGATCTTTCGCGGTGGTCGACTTGGCCACGTAGAAGCCCTCGCCGGCTACGTACAACTCGCCGTCGGGACCAACCGCGAGCGTGCCCCAGTGCAGGCTGTTGGGGATGGACGTGCAAGGCTCGAACGTGATGCCGCCATCCGTCGAACGGGTGAAATGCCCCGTGCAAGCGCTGTAGAACTCGTTCCAGCAGGCGTAAATGTTTCCGTGGCCGATGCTGTCGGTGGTGTCGATCACCTGCCACTGTTTGTCACCACCGTAGGCGTAATGCCCACCATCCCACGTCTGGCCCCCGTCGGTGGAGATGAATTCGTGACAGCGGAAGTTCCCGCCGCCGCCACCATCCGCCGTGAGACTGTTGTAATAAAAGCGACCCTCGGCGTCGGCATCGACTACCGGATCGGAACGGAACACGCCCGGCTCGATGCGTCCGGGGAACGTCCACGTGCGCCCGCCGTCGGCCGTATATCCCCAGCCGGCCTGGCGAAAGTCGCTCGAAATGCTGTCGAACTGACGCCAACCGATGACCATCCGGGTCGGGTCGGTGGGATCGACGGCAATGGAAGGCTCGTTGGCGGCGTCGCCGACGATGTTGTCGCCGTTGGCATCGACATTGACCTGAACACTGACGTGACCGTCGCGTTCGACGACGTGGCGGGGGGACGTCCGATAACCCCCAGGCGGCAACGGTACGTACTTGTCATGGGGAACTTCGTGGTGGCCCGCCCCCGTCCGGCTCGCGTCGGAATCCGCCGCGTTTGCCTTGTCTTTTACAGGCGGCTGGGCCAGGCCGAGGGGTACGAACAGCGTCGCCGCGGCGACGAGCAACAGGGTTCTGACTTTGCGCATGTTACGTCCTTCGTTGTGCGAAACACGGATCGGTGGTCAGCCGACGGCGCGCAGAAAACAACCTCGCCGCGCGCCGGGCGGCAAACGTGTGCGATGGGTTCTGTCTGGCGGAACGAACGGTTTCCCCTCCCGGGTTTCCGGGGTCGCTCGCCGGGTACCCAACAACTCGATCCTATCGCAAACGGGCCGGCCGCTGCAAGACAAAAGCCTCTGGCGAACGATCGGACAGGCGGGTACATTGCATGCTCATCCGTTCGGAGCGGCGGGCCGTTCGTGGCGCCGCGAAAGGGTCGCATGTACAACACGTATTACCAGGAAGAGTTGGCCTTTCTGCGCGAGATGGGACGCGAGTTCGCCGCTGCGAACCCTGCCGTCGCGCACATGCTCGAAACTCGCGGCGCGGACCCGGATGTCGAACGTTTGCTCGAAGGCGTCGCATTCCTGACCGGTCGCGTGCGGCAGAAGCTCGACGACGAAATCCCCGAGCTGTTCCAGGCGATGATGTCGCTGCTGTGGCCGCACTATCTCCGACCGGTGCCTTCGACGGCTGTTCTTCAGTTCCAGCCGGTGCCCGAGCAGCTTACCGGACCGATCACGATCCCGCGGGGGACGGAGGTGGAATCCGTCCCGGTAGACGGGACGGCGTGTCGCTTCCGCACGTGCTACGACGTGGACGCCGCCCCGATCGACTTGGCCGACGCGACCCTCGACCTGCCGATGGCCGCCGACGCGCAGTTGCGCATCACGGTGCGGGCCGCCGGCAAGGTCAAGCTCGACCAGATG
>JALSRY010000352.1 GCA_026984555.1 Phycisphaerae bacterium | reverse complement strand
GGGCGCGCGGCTCGCGCGCGCTGGCGTGAGTGGGTGGTCAGTGGTGGTGGTGTCGATGGTGGTGGTGATGGTGATGATGATGATGGTGATGGTGGTGGTGTCGATGGCGATGATGGTGGCGGCTGCTGGTGTAGACGCTGAAGCCCGGGGATCGGTAAGCGCGGTGCGTCCAGACGTGCCGGCTGTGGCCGTGGTGTCGCACGTGCAGCGACACGCCGACGTGCGAGCGGGGGATGGTAACGCACGCGGATCGCGTGTAGGTCGTCCGATAAACCGGGTAGGGTTCTTCGTACACCACGACCGGACCGGGCAGGCAGCCGACGTAGGTTGGTACGTCGTAATCCCACGCCTCGTAGGCGTAGCCAGGGATGGCCGCCGTCGCGTAGTAGGTGGTGTCGTAACAGCGTGGGGCGGCGGCGCCGTAGCTGAACCAGACGCCGAAATCGCCCGCGTCGGCCTGCGGGGCCGAAACGCTCAGCAGGGTGGCGACGAGAACCGCGAGTGTCGTTCGCATCCGCATCGTGTTTCTCCTCGTTGCTGGGCAGGGCACCTGAAAGATTGTATGGGGGCACCACGGTTTCCCTGCGTAGTGTTCCAGACACGCGGGAAATCCGCGGGTTAGGCGGCTATTCGTTCAATGACGCGGCCGGGCGTGCGCGGGGGGCTTCCGGCGGGGGGGGATTGGGTGTATGATCGAGAGATTGCAGCCCGCGCCGTGCGCGTTACGGCGGGGCGGGTTGCGCGCCGGATGACGGCGAACGTCGCCGGCATTGTCGCTGAAGGAACGGGATGTCGAAAAAGTCCGCACAGCAGGAAGCCGGCGAGGCCCCCGCGGCACCGCGGGAGTACACGGAGAAAGACAAGTCGCGTGCGCGCCAGTGGTTTCGCAAAGGGAACGACCTGCGCCAGCGGCGGGACTACGATTACGCGATTGAATGCTACATCACCGGGCTGGAGTTCTGGCCCGACGCCGTGGAGGACGGCCACAAGCCGCTGCGGTCGCTGGCGATCCAGCGGCAGCAGGGTGGTGGCAAGAAGCCCGGCACCATGGAGAAGCTCAAGAAATCGACGTCGGGCAAGGATCCGCTCAAGGCGTTGCTCAACGCCGAGTACCTGCTGGCCAAGGATCCGGCCAATCCCGCTTACCTCGACGCCATGCTGAAGCACGCGGCCGCCCTCGATCTGTGCGATACGCTCAAGTGGATTGCGCCGCTGGTGTTCGAATCGCTGCGCAAGGACAAGAAACCGAACATGAACCGCTTCAAGGCCTTCCGACAAACGCTGGTCGAGGCGGGCGAGCGGGCGGAGAACCGGGGCGACGAGCCGTTCGCGGCGTGGTGCTACGAGCAGGCGGTCAACTCGCTGGATTATCTCGTCGTGCGCAATCCCTCCGACATGGCGTTGAAGGACGAGCAGCGTGATCTGGCCGGTCGTCTCACGATCGCCCGGGGCAAGTACGAAGAGGCCGACTCGTTCCGGGATTCGCTGCGTGATGCCGACAAGCAGAAGTTGCTCCACGACGGCGAGCGGGCCAAGCAGGGCGAGCAGACGCTCGAGGCGTTGATCGAGGCCGAGCGGGCCGAATACGAGGCGAACCCGACGGTTCCGGGGAAAATCAACGCGTATGTCGATGCGCTGCTCAAACCCGAGCGTACAAAAGAAGAAAACCTCGCGATCGAGGTGCTGATGAAGGCCTATCGCGAGCTGGACAACTACAGCTTCAAGGTGCGAGCCGACGATATCCGGCTGCGCCAGTTGCGCCGGCGGACGCGGCAACTGCTCAAGAAGGCGCAGGCCAGCGGCAGCGAGTCCGATAAGCAACAATTCCGTCTCGCAGCGATGGAGGAGCGGCAGACGGAGCTTGACATTTATCGCGAACGAGTGCAGAAATACCCGACCGATCTGCGCATGAAGTACAAGCTGGGGTCGGCGTTGTTCCGCTCCGGCGAGTACGACGAGGCGATTCCGTTGCTCCAGGAAGCGCAGGCCGACCCGCGCAGCCGCACGCGGGCGCAGATCATGATCGGGCGTGCGTTTTACGAGAAGCAGGAGTATTCGGAAGCGATCGCGGTCCTCGAGGAAGCCTACGCCAACTACGACGCTCCGCAGGACGACATCGGACGCGAGATGCTTTACTGGATCGGGCGGTCGCAGGAGGCGGCGGGCGAGGTCGAGAAAGCGCGCGAGGCATACGGAAAGCTGTTGCGGCTGGATTACAATTACGCCAAGGGCGAAGCCCGCAAGCGTTACGAGAGTCTCAAGAGTGCGGGGTAGTTCGCCGCCGCGATGGCGTTGCCGAGTACCCGATACGGACTGGACAGGAAGATAAAGGAAGGTAGCAGTGGCCCATTCGTTGTCAGCGAAAAAGCGAATCCGGCAGAACGAGAAGCGGCGTTTGCGCAATCGAGCCCGGCGCAGCGCGTTGCGCACGCGGCTGCGTGCGTTCAAGGACGCGGTGATCTCGGGCGATCCGGAGGTGGCGGAGAACCGGTTCCGCGAGGCGTGCAAACAGCTCGATCGGGAAGCCGACCGCGGTTTGATCCACCGCAACGCGGCCGCCCGGCGCAAGAGTCGTCTTGCCCGCCGGCTCAACGCATTGCGTCAGAAGAAATCCTCGTAGCGCCGGTCGGCCGACCGGGGGGCGTCGAGCCGCGCCCGCGATGGGTGGTCGCGCGCGTCATGTGCGCGTAGCCGCGCGAGCGCGGTGTTTCGTGCGCCCCAGAGCCTGGGTAAACACTCCCGGATCGCGTGTGCGTGGTCGCCCGTTGGTCCGCGCTCAGACGTACAAGTCCACGACCTGTCCCGCGGATGCGGGTGTTCGCTCGGCGTCGGCGGAAACCTGGTCCGGGGATGCTTCGAGAATCTGGGCGAAGTTTT
>JALSRY010000351.1 GCA_026984555.1 Phycisphaerae bacterium | reverse complement strand
GTCGGGCAGGCCGTCATAATCGGTGGCGTCCAGCGTGATATCCACCGCCACGTCCACCGGTGTCTGCACGTCGATGTCGCGCGCCCGCGGCGCACCGCTGCACATCGAGAGCGCTTCCTGGACGGCGGCGTAGGCGTCGATCATGCCCCAGCCGTAGTCGTTGTCTTCGCCGGTGGAACCGAGATCGACCGCGGTATCGAACAGAATCTGCTTGATTTCGGCGGGTGTCAGATCGGGACAAGCCTGGCGCATGAGGGCGACCGTGCCGTTGACGTGAGGAGAGGCCATCGACGTGCCGCTCCAGCCGGACTGGTATCCGCCACCGGGGACCGAAGATCGAATGTCCACGCCGGGCGCGACGACCTCGGGTTTGATGGCGGCGCTGCCGTCGGGAGTGCAATAGGACGGGCCGCGCGACGAGAAACTCGCGATGGGCCAGCCGGTGGTGTTGGCATCGACGGCACCGACGGAAAAGGTGCGATAATCGTTGGTGGCGCGGTCGGGGGGGCGGCCGATCGTGCTGGCGCCCGGGCCCTCGTTGCCCGCGGAGAAGAGGATCACGATCCCGGCGTCTTCACAGGCGTCGAGGTAGGTCCAGAACGTCTCGTCGCAAGGCGGATAGCCGTGGGCGTCGGTCACGCGCCACGAATTCGAGCACACATCGGGCACGTCCCAGTTGGTCGCCGGGTCACCGTCCGGGTCGAGCATCCACTGAAACGCGGCGATCGCGTCGGCGACGGTGGTGGGGATGTCCACGCGGTCGATCACCCCCGCATGAATCCACTGGGCACCGGGAGCCACGCCGACCTGGTCCCCGGGCGCACCGCCGCAAACGGTACCCATCGTGTGGGTGCCGTGCGATCCGAAGGCCTGGGGGAAGGTGGTGTGGGTCACCGGATCGAACCAGGCCCAGTCGGGGTGCCCGCTGTAGCGCGGGTCGGCGACGCCGCGCCAGCGACTGGCGAGCGCGGGATGGTTACCGTCCACCCCCGTGTCGAGGGTGGCGACGAGCACGCCGGTACCGTCGAAGCCAAGCGCCCACACTTCGGGAGCGCGGATGGCGACCAGGCCGGGCTCGGGAGAGCGCGGCCCGCGAGGCGGGTGGGTGTCGCCGGCCGGGTTCGGATCGACCTCAGTGACCGGCCCGTCGAGCGTGATCTCGTAGTTGTAGTAGATGACGCGAACATCGGGACGGTCCGCGAGCTTGGCGATGCCGGCGGGCGTCGCCTCGACCCGCAGGATGTCGCGGATCCAGAAGGTCTTGAACGAGCTGACCTCGCCGGCGGCCTCGAGCTCTTTCATCTGCGTGAGGATGCCGACCTGCCCCGCGAGGGCTTTCTGCTGAAGGGCACGCACGACCGTTTCGTGCCGCACGCGCAACGGCGTGCGCTGCGTGGTGCTCTTGAAGGAGGCGTCGAGGGCCTGGAGATCGACTTGCGCATCCATGTAGACGAGCACCGAGATGGTGTCTTGCGGGCCGCTTTCCGATAATACCTTTTGCAACGTGGGGTCGATCCATGACGCCTGCGCCGCGACCGCCAGCGCAAGCAATACCCCTCCCAAAATTCCAACAAACCTGGTTCTTGGCCTCATTCCTGAACTCCCGATGGGATGACGAAACACCGCGGGCCGCCGCGAGAAACGCACGCACCCGCCACCATGAGAAGCCCGGCTGTGGGTCGGATCAACACGTCCGGCGTGGAGATGGGCGCGCTTCACGAGACAGCCCGGCCCCATCCCGACTTGGCTTCCCTCATCTCGTTTGTAGCGGGCGGGCGGACGAATTGCAACGATAATTCCTGAGCTGAGGCGGTCTCGCGCGCGTTTGGGGTTCTCGCTCGCGGTTCAGCAAGCGAGGCGGCCGGAGGGCGGATGTCGCCGGGCATTTCGTCGCCACCGGAGCACCGCGCCGCGCCGTTGGCGTCGGGGGTGGAGGAGGACGGGCTGCCGGGCCGCGCAAGGCGGATAGAATCGTGATAGGCTGGGGACACCGTCGGTGGCGCAGTCCGGAGGCAATACACGTCAACGCGCGCTCGTTTACCCTCTATAAAGGGTGCTCGGGAAGCCGAAATTGTCAAGCGGAGGCAGACCGTTCGTGTTCGCCTGATGAGGCCGGGATATGTTCCGATATTTGTTGTTGGTTGGGTTGGCGGTTTGGTGGCCGTCGGCGGCGACTGGCGGGGAGGATGCGTTGTCGCTCAAGCCGATCAAGCCGGGGGATTGGGATCGGGCGAAGGCGGCGCATCTGCTTCGTCGGGCGGGTTTTGGAGGAACGCCGGCGCAAATCGACGCGCTGGTGAAGATGGGGGTTACGCGGGCGGTGGCCTCGCTCGTCGACTACGAGGACTTTCGCTACGATCCGGCCCCGCCGGTGTTCGACGAGGACTTGCGCTTGACGCGGGGGGAGATTCGCCAGCGAGAGCGTGTGTTATCGGAAGAGGAGCGGCGTAAGCTTCGCCAGCAACTTCGTCGCAAAGAGCAGCAGGCGATCGAAGAAGTGCGGATGTGGTGGATCGAGCGGATGGTCGAGTCGCCACGGCCACTCGAAGAGCACATGACGCTGTTCTGGCACGGTCATTTCACCAGCGGGATGCGCGAGGTACACCGGGCCCGGCTGCTTTACGAGCAGAACCGGCTTTTTCGCCGCTACGCCACGGGCAACTTCGGCGCGCTGGTCCACGCGGTGAGCAAGGATCCGGCGATGCTGCTGTACCTGGACGGCGTGCGAAACCGCAAGCGGCATCCCAACGAGAACTACGCGCGTGAGCTGATGGAGCTGTTCACGCTGGGGATCGGGCACTACACGGAGAAAGACATCCAGGAATCGGCCCGGGCGTTTACCGGCTGGGCGCTCGGCGAGAACGGACTCGTGTATCGACCGCGACAGCACGATTTCGGCTGGAAGCATTTCCTGGGGCGTTCGGGCAACTTCGACGGCGACGACATCGTAGACATCATTCTCGACCAGAAAGCGTGTTCCGAATACCTGGCCCGCAAGCTGCTCGTGTACTTCTGTCGCCCCGATCCGCACAAGCGGCTGGTCAAGGCGCTGGCGTCGTGCATTCGCAAGAACAAGTACGAGCTCAAGCCGGTGTTGCGGACGCTGTTCACGAGCCGGGCGTTCTACGCACCCTCGGCCCGGGGCACGCTCGTCAAAAGCCCCGTCGAACTGATCGTAGGGACCGCGCGCAGTCTGGGAATAAAGATCGTCCCACTCGCCAGCGCCGAGCAGGCCATCAGCGGCATGGGACAACAGCTCTTCCAGCCGCCGAACGTCAAGGGCTGGGACGGCGGAACCAAATGGATCGACACCGGCAGCCTGTTCAACCGGTACAACAGCGTGGCGGCGTTGATCTATGGGGGCGCGGATGACGCGCGCTTTTCGCGACGTTACCGAGTGATGCGCCGCGGCAAGGGGCGGCGTCTCGACACGGGTCAGACCGCCGGCGGCGCGATGGGCATGATGGGAGCCGGGGGCGGCGCCGGCTCGCGGCTCGGGCGCGGGAAGCAGCCGCCGTTCGACCCGCGACCCTGGATCGAGCGTTACCACCTCGCCGACGCCGAAGCGGTGGTCGATTTTCTGAGCCAGCACCTGCTGGCGGTGCCGCTGGCTGCGGACAAGCGGGCCGCGCTGATCGTATACCTGCGCGGGCAGGAACAGGCGTTCGACCCGGCCGACCGCGAGACGCTGGGGCGTGTTCGCCGCGTGATGCACCTCTTGTGCAGCACGCCCGAATACCAGTTGAACTGACCGGTCCGCCCGGCCATGGGCCGGCCGGCAGGATCGCGTCGGGTGGACGGCCCGGGTTCGGCCGCCCGCGAAGAGTGCCCGCCGAGTGCGGTCGGCCCGAGGGCACGCAGGCGAAACCGGGGCGTGAGGCTACCGGGCCGCGGAGGCCTCAAAGGCTGAATCGAGAGGAAACACCATGTCCGATCAACCGTTCTACACGAGCCGGCGCGAGTTTCTCGCGGGGAGCCTGACACTGCTTTCGACGGCGGGAACACTGCCGGTCTTCCTTGGCCGGGCCGCGGAGGCGCTCGCCGGTCCTGAGAAACGCGGGGCAGGCCGGGGTGACAGCCACCGCATCCTGGTGGTCGTCCAGCTTGCCGGCGGCAACGATGGCCTGAATACGGTGATTCCGTTCGAGCAGGATGCGTACTACAAGGCCCGCCGCCGGCTGGCAATCGCGAAAAAGGACGTATTGCGGCTCACCGACGGGCTGGGGCTCCATCCCGCCGCCGTGGGCCTCAAGGAGCTGTTCGACGCGGGGCAGATGGCGATCGTGCAGGGGGTGGGCTATCCCAACCCCAACCGCAGCCACTTCACTTCGACCGACATCTGGCAGTGCGCGGACCCGCGGATGCGCAGCCACGAGGGATGGCTGGGGCGTTATTTCGACGCGTGCTGCAAGAAGGGGGCGGCGGTGGCCGAGCCGATCGAAGCGATCGCGCTGACCCGCGAGGCGCCCTTCGCGCTCCAGGGGGCGCGTTTCACACCGCTGGCATTCGAGAACGCCGAAGCGCTGACCTGGCGCGTCGGGAACCACGACGAGTCGGCGGCGGCGTTGTTCCGGCGACTCAACAACGAATCCGGCGATTTGCCGCGAGCCCACAATCCGACGGAGGAATTCGTACAGCGGGCCGGTCTCGAAGCGTTGCTGGGGGCCGAGGAGATCCGTGCCGCGGCCGGGGGCAGACGCCGCAGCCGCCGCGGGCGGCGGCGCGGGGGAGGGGTCGGCGGCGCCCTGGGCCGGTCGCTCGATATGGTCGCAAACATGATCGAGGCGGACCTGCCGACGAAGGTGTACTACGTGTCGATGAGCGGGTTCGACACGCACACGAACCAGATCGGACGCCACCAGAACCTCATGCGCGACCTCGGGTCCGCGATGCAGCAGTTCGTGCGGCGTCTGCGCGAGGCGGGCCTGCTCGACCGCGTGCTCGTGATGACGTTCTCGGAGTTCGGCCGGCGGGTCGAGGAAAACGCCAGCGGCGGGACCGACCACGGCGAAGCAGCGCCGATGTTCCTGTTCGGCTCGCGCATCCGGCCGGGGCTGCACATGCGCCATCCCGACCTGCGCCGCTTGCACCGGGGCGACCTCGCGTTCGGGTGCGATTTTCGGCGGGTCTACGCCGCCGTCCTGCGCGACTGGCTCAAGATCAGGCCGGCGCAGGTTCTGAAAGGCAACTTCGCGCCGCTGAAGATCATCCGCACCTAGCCGCCGGGACGCCCGCGGCTACTCGTAGCGCAGGGCTTCGACCGGGTCGAGGCGACTGGCCTTGAACGCGGGGTAGATGCCGCTGAGCATGCCGACGACGCTGATCGTGATCAGGGCGGTGAGCACCACGTTGAACGTGATCTGGGTCATGAACATGCCCTGAAAGACCTTGTCCAGCAGGTCGGCGAACATCACGCCCAACAGCAAGCCCAACGCCCCGCCCACGAGGCTGATGATGAGTGATTCGACCAGGAACTGGACGAGGATATCACCCCGCCGGGCGCCGACGGCCATCCGCACGCCGATGTCACGCGTGCGTTCCGTGACGCTCACCAGCATGATGTTCATGATGCCGATGCCGCCGACGACCAGGCTGATACCGGCGATACTGTAGAACACGATCTTGAAGATGATGCTGATGTCGTTGACCTGCCGCAGAATCTCCTCCTGCGTGTAAATCTTGAAATCATCCTGTTGGCCGATGCGGATGTGATGGGCGCGGCGGAGCGCGGCGGTGACCTTGTTCTGCACCTCCTCGATGTTGTCGGGATCGACGAGTTGCACGGTCAGCCAGTTGAGCCACTTGCGGTTGAAATAACGCTTGAGCCCGGATTTGAGGGGGATGTAGACCGTGTCGTCGGCGTTGACGCCCAGCCCGACGTTGCCGCGCTTCTCCATCACGCCGATCACGCGGTACGACGAGCCGCGAATCTTGATCGTCTGCCCGACCGGGTCCATGCCGCCGAAGAGTTTTTCGGCGACCTTCGAGCCGAGCACGGCGACGCGCGCGGTCTCGTCTTCGGCCACACGTTTCGTGATGACCTTGCCGAGTTGGGCCTTGAACTCGTTGATGCGGAAGTAGTCGTCGGAAGTGGCGATGATGGTGAAGCTGTCGGACTTGCGAAAGTGCTTGACGAGGTCGCTGCTGATGGCTTCGCCGCAGACGGCCTGGATGTCGTCGGGAAGCTCACGCATCAGGTAGTGAATGTCCTTGATACGCAGCGACTGGGCCGCACCGACACGCCGACCCTCGACGCGGGCGGCGGCGGGCGTCACGTAGAGCACGTTCGACCCCAGCGCGCTGAAGCTGTCGAGCACCTTGTTGGTGGCCCCCTCGATGATCGACATGCAGGCCACGACCGACCCCACGCCAATCAACACCCCGAGCGTCGCCAGCAGCGAGCGGAGAAAGTGCGTATCCAGGCTGCGCAGCGCCGTAATCACCAGACGAAGATAGAACATGCGGCTCCCGTCGCTCGTCTCGGTCGTCGGGCCCACGACTGGACCCGCTTGGTCACCATCTTCCCGGCCAAGTCGCGGCCGTCACCGGATGATATCCGCGCCGTCGTCAAAGACAGCCCCCGGCGAGCGTTTGCCACGGGCGGCGCTACCGCCTCCAACGCGATCCGCGTATGCGCCAACCCGCGAGGGCTACGAAACCCAGCAACCCCTCGAAACCGACAAGACCGCACGCCGGAAGCAGCGGCCCCAGCCCCGGGTCCGGCGTCACGGGCGTGCCGGTGGGGTGGGCTCGCTCGTTCTGCAAGGCCGTGATCGTCTTGGCCGCGACCTGTTGGCCACGGGTGAGACGGATCACGTCGGCCAGCGAATCGACCGGCGTGCCGAGGATGACCGCGACGCCGGTGCGGCCCGGAAGGTTTCCGGCCTCGGCGGTGATGTTCGCGGAAAGGGTAAACGACTCGCCGACGACGGCATCGTAGGGGTAGGTCATGGTGAGGCGCGGAATGATGAGCGCGTGAAAGGCGGCGAAATCGCTGTTGAGGACGGAAAGGTTGGTCAGGATCAGGCGGGCGGCGGGGATATCACCGCTGGTGACGACCCGCACCTGCCCGTCGGTGGTACCCCGCAGGTCGATCTCGCCGCGGAAGACGGTTTCGTCGGGGAGGCTCCCGCCGTGGCGCAAGACTTCCACGCGGATGGTGGCGTGGGCGCCGGTAAGGTCGGTCTGCGCATCGAGCGCGAACACGGCGAGGGCGCCGTCGAGGAAAATCTGTCCGAACACGGGAACCCGCTCGCCGGTGGGAATCTGCGGAAACTCCGCCGGCGTGAACGTCACGGCGCGCACTTCGCGGGTGATCGCCCGCCCCTGGTAGGCCACCGAGGAGGAAACGCTGTTGAGCGCCAGGTTGATCGCGAATTCTTCGGGGTTGGGCTGGGCGAGGTCACGGGGGTCGGCGAACTGGGCGGCCGAGATGCCCACGCCCTCGACCTCCCCCGAACCGCTCAACAGCCGGGCGATGGCGTCGATGGGCAACGTCGTCGCCGTATCGGGGAACGCCTCGAATACGCGATCACGATCGCCCGCCGAACCGTCGCGCAGCTCGGCCACCTCCGCCTCGACGGAGCCCTGAATCGAGGTGATCTCGGCCCGCAGCGGGACGGCGATCACGGCGAGCAGCGCCAGCAGCGTCAGCCGGCGGACCGGTCGGGTCGGGTGTGTCATCATGGCGTGACTCCATTCCGGTGCGTCGTGGCGGTCGCGGAAAGGACGCCCCCGACCGGCCTGCGCACCCACGATGGTAAGAATAGCGCCGCGGGGCCGGCCGGACAAGCGTTTGTCCGCGGGCTCAGGGCTTGATAGCCATCGACCGGCTCAGGCCCGTGAAACGGCGCGAGCCGAGCGTCCACTCGGGGATCCCCTCCGGCCAGAGCGAGATCGAGATCGTGTAATCGTCGAATACTTCGTCCACTTCGAAGTTGACGGCGAAGTACCAGCGCGGCAGGCGGCGGATGAGCGAGACGGTCATTTCGCCGAGCTTGCCGCGATCGACGTCGTACCAGATGCGAAACGCCGAAATGTGTTTCTCGTTGAGCCGGTAGTTGAAGCCGCCGCCCATCAGGTCGAGCTGGATTTCGCCGGCGTGGCGCCAGCCGAAGACGTAGGCCAGGCGTGGGGAGCGTTGAACGGCGAGGGAGACGTTGTTGCGATCGAAACGGTTGTCGTCGAAATCGTAATTGAAGTCGTAGAGCAGCGTGGTCGTGTCGCTCATGCGGTAGATGAGGTTGCCGGCGATGTGGTTGCGTGTGCGGCTGTCCTCGGGACGCAGCGGATTGACGTAGCCGTTGGAGGTTTCGTTCTGCTTGTCGCCGAAGAAACCCGCTTCGATGTCGAGGGTGAGCAGATCGACGATGCGGGGCCGATCGCCGCCGCGATGCGTCTGCCAGACCTGGCGCAACCCGAAGCCGACGCCGTAGAAGTCGTCGATGGTTTCGATGCCCTCGTCGAAGGGGCTGATGATGTCACTACGGGCGTTGCTGTGGGCCCACCAGCCGACGAAATGGGGCTGAACGATATGGCGGATTCCGTCGATATCGAGCAGTTCGGAGCGGATGTTGTCGAAAACGCGGCCGAAGTACGCACCGGCGCGGATGCCATAGAGTCCCATGCCGCGCCACAACCCGCCGTGGCCGCGGGGGTGGCCGTCCCAGTAGTCGGCCCGTCCGACGGCGAAGGGGACGATATTGAGGCCGGGGAGCTTGATCGGCAACTCGGCTTCTTCGCGCAGGCCGGTGCGGAAGGTCACATCGGTTTCGCCGTCGTTGGAGAAATTGCGGGTGCGGACGAAGTGTCGCCCGTCGAGACGATAGCGCACGTCCCCCAGCCGCGATTCGTGGTAGAGCACAACCGGATCGAGCCAGGTATCGCCGATGCGCCGGTAGGTGAAATCGGGCAGGTGTTCGGTCTGGTTGATGTAATCGAGCGTCCGCCAATTGGCGAGCATCGAGATGGCGTGGGTGTCGCGGGCCCGTTTGAGGTAGAAGACGGTTTCCTGGGTCTTGTCCTCGAACCACTCGGACTTGCGGTATTCCTCGAGGAAACCCGGATCGCTGGCGTAGGCGACTTCGAGGGTGAGCTCCCAGTCGTTGGGCAGGTAGTGGCGGTGGCGCCAGAGGATGCGGCCGCGGTTGTGCGTGTCGGGCTCGTCGTCCTGAAGCGGGCCGAGCTCGTCCTCGCCGTGGTCGTGGATGAAGTAGTTGCGGGTGAGACCGAAGAAGTTTTCCCGCTGGTACTTGCCCTCGATGCCGATGCCCGGACCACGTTTGGAGTAGTAGTCGAGCCGCAACGACGCATCGACCCCGGGCGGAGGCGAGACGCCCAGCAGGTTGAACAGGTACCACTCGCTCTCGACCGCGGCGCCGCGATTGTCGCGGTAACCCGCCCGGAAATTGCGGATGCTGGTCTCCGTCGAGCTGAGGTCGCCCCGGCTGTAGGGCCACCAGAGGATCGGCACGTTCTCGACGTTGAGCGTGGCATTGCGCAGCTCGTATGTGCCGGCCAGCGCCGACTCGGGCTCGCCCTTCGCGTTGAACACGGTGCGGTCGCGCAGGTACACCTCGCCGACGCCCAGGTGATAGCTCGGCGTGTAGAACTCGCTCGTACTGACGCGGGCGTGGCGGGCGGTGAACTCGCGGGCCGAGAGCTGGCGAATCTCACTGGCCCGCACGTACAGCGGCACGCCACGCTGCGGGATGTCCGTGCGGAACACGGCGTCGAGCAGGATGGCGCGATCCCGGCGAAAATCGTAGTAGAGCCGGTTCGCGCGGACGAAGCGCGGTCCGAGGGAGAGCACGACATCGCCTTCGAGGTACACCGCCTCGATACTCTTGCCCAGACCGCTGCCCTTGAGCGCCCAGGGCGCGGGCTGGGGCGACCGGCCGGGAGCCGGTTTTGCGCCGGCGGCCTTGGCTTGGGGGAGCGGTTCGCCGCCCGGTAGCTTCGCGGGCGGTGCCGGAGTCGGCGCGTTGGTGGGGGTCTGGTCGAGCAGACCTTCGCCGGCGGGAGGCAGGAAGACCACGCCGCTGTCGGCCCGAATCTCCAGCACGGGGGAATCGGCCCCCCCGGCGCGGGAGAGATATACGCCGTCCGTGACAACCTGGACGGTTTCGCCATCCGGGGTCTGGGCGACGTCGATGCGTCCGAAGTTATAGTAGATCGTGGGCGCGGGGCGTTTGGCTTTGCGCAGCTCCTCGGGCCGGGCGACGACCACGGCGGGGGGTTCGTGGGTCCGAGTGGGCTCGCCGGCGAGGAAACGCCTTCGGGCCCGGGCGGCCGCCTTGTAGAGCGGTGTGTCCCGGCGGGGCTCCGGCGCGCGGGCATCCTCGGACTTGACGATGCGACCGTAGGTGCGGATGTTCGTGACGAGCAGCGTGTTATCCGTGGTGGTCGTGCCGGCCGGCTCGCGCACCTCGGCCTCCCCCGAGAGGTAGACCATCAACTCGAAGTAGTTTCGCCGACCATCGGCCGCCTTGCGGCGTTCGATCCAGATGACCGCGTCGTTGGCGGCAAGCCGGCGGCGGTCGGCCACCAGCTCGAAGTCGCCGTTGAACATCAGGACGTGCGTGCCGTCGGGCTCGCGCCACTGGCGGACATACCGGCCGTGCATTTCGATATCCGCGGAGCTGATCGCCTCGGGCAGCAGCGGCTCCTCGTCGGGCTCGACCTGGGCCACGACGGGCAGGGCCGCGAGCACCAGCAGCACGACCGCCCAAGCGTGCCGGCCCCGCGGGGCAGTTTGCCGGCGGGAACGCCGGGGTGAGGCCGGGGGGTTTCCGTTACGCACATGCACGTCGCGTGTTCTCGTTCAGGGGTAAGCGGTACCGCGCTCGACTGGGCGCCATTATCGGGGCGTAGCCGGCGGGGTCAATGGCGGCCGGCCGAGCCCCAGCGGGGAAGACCACGATCCGACCGAGCCGACCAAGGCGTGGCGCCCGGGCGCGACCGTCCGCTCGGGCGAGAATCGCGTGCGCCGGTGCGATCCCGCGCGTGTCGCCAGCCTCGGAAATGCAACAGTGGCAGAGTGGGCCGATAAGCCGAATTCTGTCCCCCCGCGCGAAACGCCGGGCGGCGAGCCTCGCCGGTGGCGTCCGCCGAGTGCTCCGCACGGGGGTGGCGACCATTCATCTGGGCCCGTCGTTACCGGCGGGCTCGAGCGCCCTACCCGGGGCTGATTGCGAGCCGGGCCGACTCATCGCCCCCTATTTGGGCTTGCTGGCGGTGGGGTTTACCGTGCCGCGACCGTCGCCGGCCGCGCGGTGCGCTCTTACCGCACCTTTTCACCCTTGCCTGTGACGCCGGCGGGCGTCCATCGGCGGTGTGTTTTCTGTGGCACTTTCCCTGGGATCGCTCCCGGTGGCCGTTAGCCACCACCGTGCCCTGTCCAGTTCGGACTTTCCTCCGACCCGCGCGATTCGCACCCGTCGCAACGAATGCGCGCCGGCGAGTCGGCGGCCGCCTGGCCCACTCTGCCACCTGATTGTACACCGGCCCGGGCACCCGGTTCGCGCAGCGCCGGCCGGTTCCGAGCTGTTTTTTTCCCCCCGCGAAAAGATCACAAGTCGTAGCCCAACTCCGCCGCCTGCGCGCCGCACCGCTCGCGGACGATCCGCAGTTGCTCGTCACTGAGCCGCCGGCCACGCCCGATCGCGGTCCGGTCGATCGGCCTCGGCGTCCTGAGCACCTCGGGATCGCCCAGCCCGCCAAACGCCATGCGACGATGGGAAAAGTCGAGCATCCGGGGCTCGAACGGCACCTGGAGCCGCGCGCAAACGTCGCGTAGCCGCCGCTCCGGATCGCACACGAAATCTTCGTAGCGCGTCAGAGGCAGCCCGTGGTGGCGTGTCCACTCGACGTAGGCATGCCAGTTCCCCGCGGCCCAGCGGACCACATCGGTCGCGGTTCGAAACGTGGGCAGATTGGGCGCCCGCAGCCGCAAGAACCACCCCGGAAGCCCGATCACCCATCGGCACAACTTGATGGTCGAGGCAGCCACGTCGTAGGGATGGCGGATCAAGGCCAGGATCGGCGCACCGCTCGAGGCCAATCGCTCGATCAACGACTCGTTGGACCAGTCGGGATGCGGTGCCGCGCGCCGGTAGGTTTCCTTGATCACGATGCGGCGATAACCGTTGTCGAGCGCCATTTGACGCAGAAACGCGCCGAATTGTTCGCTGTCACCGTGAAAGGGCGGTCGCCGGCGGCGCAGCTTGCCGGTCGCCTGGAGCCTGAGAAACATGCGGTGGAGTTGCCAATCCCGGGTCACGCTGTGCGCGAGGTAGGGTTCGCTGAGCGAAAGCACGCCCGAGCCCCCGGCCAACACGTAGCCCAGCATCGTGGTACCGCTGCGCGGCGGGCCCAGAATGTACGCGACGGTCGGGTCGGCGGGTGGCGGCGTGTCGGCACGCCGGCAGGCGATCGGGGCGTCGGCGGTTGCGGTCGTCATGCCTTTCAGCGTAGAGCGCCCCCGATGGAAAATCAAAAACCTCGTCGCTGGTCGATCCGCGCGGTGACGAACTTGAACAGCAACAGCGCCGCGAACGCCAGCATCCCCACCGCCGCAAAAACGAACCACAAGTAGTGCGCACGCCTGTAGGCCGGCGGCAGGGGCGGGTGGGTATTGTCCGGCCGCGGGGTGCTGGCGGAGACGAGCAGCTCGACGATTTCGTGCTCCGGGTCGTGTTGCTTGAAGCGCGATTCGGTGATGGTGTACGTGACGTCGGGGGAGGCGATCTTCCATTTCCGCGGGGGTTTTTTCTTCCAGGTCGACTCGTCCCGGACCCGTTCGAGGCGTGCGTCGGCGGGGATGGAGCAGCCGCCCGCGGTCAGCACCGCGCGGAGCGATTCGGGCACGGGGCCGTCGTGTTCGAGATCGGGCGTCATGCTGGCAGGCAGCATGAAGCGGTAATGGGAATCGGTCGCGAGACGCCACTGCTCGCGCACGTCGGCGGGCAACGTGCGTGGGTCGGGGCAAAAACCCGCCAGCAGGAAGCCGGCCATGACAAAACCGAACAACCACGCGAAGAACGTGGTCAGGTGCGAGTAGCCCAGGTAGAGCCCCACTTCGCCGCGCGGCGCCTGTTTCGACACATATTCAAGCCACTTTGGCGATAGGAAGCACTCGGCGAGCCCCTGGAGCGCGATCCCGATAATGAACACGAGCACGACCGGATGCACGCTCACGCCAGCCAGGTCGATCGAGTAGCCGACGCGCGACTGGAGCCACGGCCCG
>JALSRY010000350.1 GCA_026984555.1 Phycisphaerae bacterium | reverse complement strand
CTCGGCATCCGCATCCACCTCTGCCGCGGTGCGATGACGCTCGGCGCCTCGCGCGGCGGTCTGCCTCCCGATGATTGCGTCGAAGACGACGATGTCGTGTTGGCCGATTGTCGCCGCATGCTCGACACGTTTCACGACCCGTCCGAGTACGCCTTGCGGCGGATCGACCTGGCGCCGTGTTCGCCGTTCAACTGTACCCGCGAATTGCTGCGCGACACGGTGGCGCTGGCTCGGGAGCGCGGCGGTGTCCTGTTGCACACGCATCTGGCCGAGACGCTGGAAGAGCAACGCTATTGCCTGGAACGCTACGGCTGTCGGCCGGCACGGTTCCTGGAGGAGCTGGATTTTCTGGGGCCGGATGTCTACCTCGCGCACTGCGTCTGGCTCAACGACGAGGAAATCGAGCTGTTCGCGCGGACCCGGACCGGCGTCAGCCATAACCCCACGTCCAACATGCGCCTGGGAAGCGGAATCGCGCCCATCGAAAAGATGCTCGCCGCGGGCGTGCGGATCGGCTTGGGCGTCGATGGTTCCAGCAGCAACGATGGGGGAAACCTGCTCGGTGAGGTCAAACAAGCGCTGCTCGCGGCGCGCGTCCGCGGCATGGTCGCGCCGCCCGGCCGCGCTGACACCCAATCCGCCGCGCCTCCCGTGGCCGACGGCGGCCCACTACTGCCGGTCGCGGCCGCGTTTCGGATCGCGACCACCGGCGGCGCAGCGTGCCTGAACCGACCCGTACTCGGGCATCTGCACGCTGGGGCGGCGGCGGATATCGCCATGTTCCGCGCCGATGACCTCGCGCTGGCCGGAGCGGTCGTGCATGACCCGCTCGCGGCCCTCGTGCTGTGCGCCGCCCCCCGAGCCGACCGCGTCTTCGTCGCCGGTCGGGAGGTTGTTCGCGACGGCCGGTTGGTGTCGTGCGACGAGGCCGCCCTCGCCGAACGCATGAACACGCTCGTCGCGACGCGGTTTTGCACGAGCGAAACGTAGCGACACGTCGAAGGAAAGGACGCGACGAAACGCGACGGCTGGCCTGGGAACCAACCGCCCGCGGGGGCGAGTGGTGGTAGAATGTGCTGCGCGTGCCCGTGCCGCAGGAGTTGCCCCATGTCGCGAACAACCATTCGTACGTCGTCGTGCGTCTTTTTCGCCTCGTTTGTCGCGGCGTTCGGCGGTTTCAGCGTGTCGGCCGCGAACCCACCGTGGATCGCTCGCAGTCGCGGGGGGATGGTCGCGAGCGATTCGCCCGAGGCGTCGCGGATCGGCGCGGCGGTGCTCGAGGCAGGTGGCAACGCGTTCGATGCCGCGGTCGCGACGTCGCTGGCGCTGGCGGTCGCCCGCCCCCAGAGTACCGGGTTGGGGGGTGGGGGGTTCATGGTCGGCTACGTGGCCCGCGAGGGCCGTTTCGTGGCGCTCGATTTCCGCGAAACGGCGCCCGGGTCGGCAACGCCCCAACGCTTCGCCGGCTTGATCGCGAAACAGGGCGATGGCCCGTCGCCGAGTGTGTACGGAGGCAACGCGGTGGGCGTGCCGGGGCAGCTTGCGGGGTTGGAGGAAATCCGCCGCCGGTTTGGTACGCGTTCGCTTGCCGAGCTCGTCCGTCCGGCTCGCGGGTTGGCCGAGCGTGGATTCGAGATCGACGAACACTATGTACGCTCGTGCCGGGAGGTGCAGCGTGATTTGGCTCGCTGGCCGAAACTCGCCAGGATTGCGACCGGGCTCCGCCCGTGGCTACTGCCCGGCGGCGAGCCCCCGACCATCGGTAAGCGACTCAAGCGCCCGCAGCTTGCCGACGCCCTGCAACGCATTGCCCGGGAGGGCCCCGCTGCGATCTACGGCGGAGAGATCGGCGCGGCGATCGTCAAGGCCGTACACGACGCCGGCGGCCGCATGACGCTCGACGATCTCCGCCGTTATCGCGTGATCGAACGAACGCCTGTGCGGGGAACCTATTTTTGCCGCACCGGCGGTTACGAGGTGGTTTCGATGCCGCCGCCGTCGTCCGGCGGGGTGTGCCTGGTCGAGGCGCTCAACATCATGGAGGCCGCCTCCGGCGGCGTCCGGGGCGAACTCTTCGCGCGGCACCGGTCGCACCTCCTGGTCGAAGCCATGAAGCATGCGTTCGCCGATCGGGCGCGCTGGCTCGGGGATCCCGACTTTACGGACATCCCCATCGCGCGGCTGATCGGGAAGGATTACGCCGCTCGGCTCGCCACGCGAATCGACCCGCAGCGCACGCGCCCGCCGGAGCAGTACGGATCGGGGCAGGCGACCGACGATCACGGCACATCGCATTTTTGCGTGTGGGATGCCGAGGGCAACGTCGTCAGCCTCACCGAGACCATCAACGGTCTGTTCGGCTCGCTACTGGTTGCCGAGCCGTGGGGCATCGTCCTGAACAACGAAATGGATGACTTCCTGACCGCCCCGGGCAAACCCAACATGTTCGGGCTGCGGCAGAGCGCGGCGAACCTGGTTGGGCCCGGCAAGCGTCCGTTGTCGAGTATGTCACCGGCGATCGTGCTCGTGCGTGGGCGGCCGGTGCTGGCCATCGGGGCCGCCGGCGGTCCGCGCATCATCTCCGCCGTGCTCAACGTGATGCTGCATGTGATGGAGGGACAAACGCTCGAACAGGCGATGCGTGCGCCGCGGCTGCACCACCAGTGGCAGCCGGACGAGGTTTTTTTCGACCGCACACCACCCGCCGACCTCGTCGCCGAGCTGACCGCCTGCGGACATAAACTCGCTGAGCGGCGCAAAGGCGGCGTCGTGCAGGCGATTCGACGTCTCGACGACGGCACGCTCGTCGGAGCGAGCGACCCGCGCAAGGGCGGGCGTCCGGCCGGTGCCGACTGAATGCTTCCATCCGCCCCCCCCGGCG
>JALSRY010000349.1 GCA_026984555.1 Phycisphaerae bacterium | reverse complement strand
ACCCGGGCGAACCACAAGGGTCCGCCCGGGGTCATTCGTCGGTTTGTCGATTCGCTAACTACTTAGCGACGACGGGCCACAACCAGGCCACCGAGGACGAGCAGCGCGAGGCTGGCGGGCTCGGGGACACCAATCATGAAATCGAAGTCCTGCAGCGTGGTGTTGCCGACCGAGGCATACTGCAGGTGGCCGGTGCCGGTATCGACAGCCGGATCACCGAGGACGGTGATGCGAGCGATCATGTAGTCGCCACCGGTCTCGGGGCTGATGGTGTCGAACCAGTCGGTGTCGAGCACGTTGCCGGCATCATTGCTGGCAGCAATACCGACGATCGCGCCGTTGTAGGCCGCGTTCGGGTAGTCGCCGGGGCTCGTGTAGTACGAGGTGAACTCGGAGTCCGGGAACACGCCAAAGAGCGCCGGGTTCGGGGGATTGGCGTCGAACGCATCCTGGTAGAACGAGCTGCTGACGGTCGCATCCAGACCGGCGGCGGTCCAACTGTCACCGGCATCGACCGTGACGTAGATGTCCTGATAGTAGGCGGCGCCTGCCGTCAAGGTGACGGCCGTCGGATCCGTGATATACGCGCTGATGTTCGCGCTCGCGGCGGCAACCATCGCCAAGACTGCGGTTGTGGCAAGGAGCTTCTTGATCATCGGTTTTTCCTCTCCAAATCTGAACTTTGACTCTGAGTGATGGTGACCGGCCCTCCCGATCACTCCAATCACATCCTCGAAAGGCTACGCCTTACATTACCACCTCTCGATTCGAATATCAAGCCCAAACACGCCAAAAAATGTTGACCGAAACCACCGCCCCTCCCGCGATACCCGCCCGTCGCAAGCCCCCAATGGGACAATACGCCGTAACCATCGCAAACAGGCAGGGTTGCAAGATTCCACCCGCGAGATGACCGTGGGCGACACCAGCTCGTTAGCGGCGAAAAACACCGGACGCGGCCGTTCTTCGCCGCCGATTGCCGCCGGCGAATCACGTTCCCGTCCCATAATTCGCAAGCAGAATGGACAGGTCGCCAAGGTCCACGTCCCCGTCACCGTCCAGGTCGCCGTCCGCCGGCGTCCCCGACTGCCCATAATGCGCCAGCAGAATCGACAAATCCGCCAGGTCCACGTCCCCGTCACCGTCCAGGTCACCCGGAATACCCGTCGGGATCGTCACTTGAAGCATCACCGGCGCGTGGTCCGATCCAACCGTCGTCGCGTCCGAATCCCCGCTCGCGTGCTGGCCCCCGTCGTCGGCCGAAATGTACACGAATCCCGCCGCGTTCAGCTCGTCCTGATCGACCGTCATGTCGCCGTTGGTGTCGAGCTGGTCGTACAACGCATCGCTGACGAGAATGTAGTCGTACCGCCGACTCAGGCTGTAGCGGGTGCTGAAGGTGTTGCCGAGCCAGGTCGGAAACTGCGCCCCATACAGGGTCTCGAGCCGCGCGTCGTTCAGACCCGTCGGCAACCCGTTCGAGCCCCCGTCGAGAAACGGGTCGATCACGTCGTCCGAGAAATCATCCTGGTTGAAATCGCCGGCGAAAATGTAGTACGTCGGGAAAAACTCCCGCGAACCGTTGTCGTCCAGGTCAATCCCGTATTCCGCGTCGATCGCGATTCGGTTCGCAATGGCGTTCGCCTCCAGCCGGCGCGTGTCGATGTCGCTCGCGTCCTGCCCCGCCTTGAGGTGCGCCGTGTACACCACCAGGTGATCGTCGGTGTCCGGCACATCGAGCACGAGACGCAACAGCGGTCGCGGTCCGGCGGTACTGAACTCGTCGAAATGCAGAACCCCCAGGTCGCCGCGGAAGAAATACCCGCAGGAGAAGAACCCGTCGGTCGTCGGCCCCTTGATGACCTGGTAGCCGGGAAGGTAGTCGTCGCGGAAAGATTCGAGATTGTTGAGGTTGGTCGTTTCCTGGAGGCAAACAATATCGGGCATGAGGCTCGTGTTGGGTCCGCTGCCGTCGAAGTCGATCGACGTAAGCAGGTTGCCGCACGCTGTCCGATCTGAGGGATTGTTCGCGATTCCCTGGTAGATGTTGTACGTGACGATGCGGAGGTTTACATCCGCCACCGCCGCCGCCCCCCCGAGCACGAGTACGCCAAGCACGATTCGTCGCAACACGTTCCACGCTCCTGATACGCTACGGGTAATGCTCCCAGGCACCCATGTGACGGGATTCAATCAATCTATTGTAACGAACCCCGCCCCCCGCCCCCAACGCTTTTTACCCGGCTTGTCGCGAGTAGGGGGGGGCGGCCCGGCAGGCCGTCGCCGGTTCCGCGGGCAGGACCCGGGCACGGCACACCACCCCCGGGCCCGGGAAGGGCATCGCTCCCCGAGCGCTGGCTGACCCTCTGGGGACTGTTGCTTCCGGTTCTTGGAGGGGCCGGCCTCCGCCTTCGTGGGCACGGCCCGCCGGATCGTCTCCCGCGACACGACGGCCACGGCGGCACATCGGCACGCCGAGCCCCGGCGCGATCACACGCAGGCGCAGACCTGTTTGGCGGCGTCGGTCAGATCCGTGGCCGGTTTGAGCTGGGCGATATTCGCTTCCTCGAGCATCTCGCGGGCCTTCTCGACGTTCGTGCCTTCCAGCCGCACCACCACCGGCACATTGAAGCCGACTTCACGCGCCGCCTGGATCAGCGCGTCGGCGATGACGTCGCACTTCGCGATACCGCCGAAAATGTTGACCAGTACGGCCTTGACCTTCTCGTCCGAGAGAATGATGCGGAAGGCTTCCACGGCACCTTCGGCCGTGACCGATCCGCCCACATCGAGGAAGTTCGCCGGTTCCCCGCCGTGGAGCTTGATGATGTCCATCGTGGACATGGCCAGGCCCGCCCCGTTGACCAGACAGCCGATGTTCCCGTCG
>JALSRY010000348.1 GCA_026984555.1 Phycisphaerae bacterium | reverse complement strand
TCGTTCGTGGCCGAGGCCCAGAAGGTGCTCGACCGCGAGCTGAAGCTTCCGCCGGGGTGGTTCATCGACTGGGGCGGGCAGTTCGAGAATCTCCAGGCCGCCTCCGAACGGTTGGTCGTCCTCGTGCCGATGGCGCTGTTGCTGATCTTCGTGCTGCTCTACGGCACGTTCCACTCGATCCGCCTCTCGGCCCTGATCTATCTGAACGTGCCGCTGGCCATCACGGGTGGCTTGTTGGCGTTGTGGCTGCGGGGATACCCCTTCTCGATTTCCGCCGCCGTCGGGTTCATCGCCCTGTTCGGCGTCGCTGTCCTCAATGGCGTTGTGCTCGTGTCCTACATCGTCCAGAAGCGGGGTGAGGGGTTGCCGCCGGTCGAGGCCGCACGCGAGGGGGCGCGCATCCGCCTGCGTCCCGTGCTCATGACGGCCCTTGTCGCGTCGTTGGGTTTTCTGCCGATGGCGCTGGCGACCAGCGCCGGCGCGGAGGTCCAGCGACCGCTGGCCACGGTGGTAATCGGCGGGCTGGTGACCTCGACGCTGCTCACGCTGCTCGTGTTGCCCAGCATGTACCGCTGGTTCGCGATGCCGACGAAGGAAGTGGAAATCTGACCGAGGAGACCAGCCATGAAGGAAATCAAGGCGATCATCCGGCCCCACCGCCTCGACGCCGTCCTCGATGCTCTCCACCGTCATCCCGAGTTTCCGGGGGTGACGGTGTCGCCTGTGCACGGCTTCGGTCGTCGTGTCGGCCCGGCGCCCACGGGCGACGCCGTGGAGATCCAGTACGGCACGACGGAAATGCGCAAACTCGAGTGCGTCGTCAACGATGAGCAGGTGGACGCCGTCGTCGACGTGATCCAGCAGGCGGCGCACACGGGCAATCCCGGCGACGGCAAGGTGTTCGTCTATGACGTCGCGCTGGTCGTCAAGATCCGGACCGGGGCGCACGCGCGACGCATCGAATAGCGGCTGTCGCGGCTCTATGCGTCCAGTTTTTCCTCGACGCTGCGGATCTTGTCTTCCATGCTCTGCTCGCGGTCGGTGCGCGTTCCCACCCGCAGCGTGGTACTGATCCGCGGCGCGCCCATCGCGTGGACGACTTCGTGACAGCGGCGGATCGCGGCGAACACCTCGTCCCACTCGCCCTCGATGTTCGTGCCGTAGGCATGCAGCCGGATCTTCAGCCCCGCCTCACGCAGCACTTTTTCGCACGCCGCGACGTAACGCGATACGGATGTGCCGACGCCGATGGGAACGACGCAAAGATCGGCAATGACGTTCATGGCTTCGTCTCCCTGGTCAGTTCGCTGAGCCGCATCGGCCGTCGTGCTCGTCGGAAACCGGCGACCTCGGGTGCCAGGTTCCGCGTGTGGATCAGCACGGCCGCCGGAACCCGCCACAAGAGGGGCTCGGGAACTCGTGGCATTCCATGATATGCCCGTCGCACCGTCGGCGGCAGCCACGGCTTTGCCGCGGCCTTATCGTTGCAAACCGTGCTTTTCCATGCGGTGACGCAGCGCGCCGCGGGTCAGCCCCAGCAGCCGGGCGGCTTCGGAGGTGTTGTTGTCGGCGGCCCGCAACGCCGCCGCGATCAGTTGTTTCTCCACGGCTGCCAGCGTGCAGTTTCCGCCGGCAAAATCGAGTGGAATCATGTCGCGGGGCTGCGCCGGCGTCGTGTCGGTCTGCGGGGTGATGCCGAGGTGGGCGGGCTCGATCCGCGGCGTGTCGAATACCAGCACGGTTCGCTGGAGCACGTTGGCCAGCTCCCGCACGTTGCCGGGCCAGCGGTAGGCCCGCATCGCCGCCCGCGTCGGCTCGGGTATCTCCGGCACCGGCTTGCGGAACTTGCGCGCGAATTCGCTCAGAAAGTGCTCGGCCAGCAGGAAAAGGTCGTCGCCACGTTCGCGCAGCGGCGGCAGCTCGATGCAGAACATCTTGAGCCGGTAGTACAGATCGGGCCGGAATTCGCCCTGTTGCACCTTGCGGTCGAGGTCGCTGTTGGTCGCGGCCATCACGCGCACGCGGGCCACGCGCTCGGTGGTTCCGCCGAGGCGGCGAAAGCGGCCGCTCTCGATCGCGACGAGCAATTTCGCCTGGACGCCGACGGGCATATCGCCGATTTCGTCGAGAAACAGCGTGCCCTCCTGGGCGGTTTCGAGCAAACCTTTCTTGGCGGTCTTGGCATCGGTGAAGGTGCCGCGCTCGTGGCCGAACAGCTCGCTCTCGAAAAGGTTTTCGGGGATCGCGGTGCAGTTGAGATGGACGAACGGCCGGTCGGGATGCGGGCTGTGGTGGTGGATGTAACGCGCGATGACCTCCTTGCCGGTGCCGGTTTCGCCCAGCAGCAACGTCGTGGAGAGCGGCCCGCCCGATTCCAGCGGGACGGCGGCGATCCGCTCGGCGAGCCGGATGGCCTCCTGCATCGCCGGGCACTGGCCGATGATCCGCACGCGGCCCGATTCCCGTTGCTGGGCGTGGCGGTAGGCGTCGAGCTGGTTGCGGATACGCCGGTTTTCCAGACAGCGATCGACCGCGAGCGTCACTTCCTCCATCGACAGGGGTTTTTGGATGAAGTCCGCGGCCCCTTGCTGCATCGCCTTGACGGCGCGATCGACCGTGCCGTGGGCGGTGATGATGATGACGGGGAAATCCCAGCCGCGCTGATGCAGGTGTTGCAGGAGGTCCAGGCCGTTCGTGTCGGGCAGGTGCAGGTCGAGCAACATCACGTCGGGGATTTGCCGCGCGCATTGTTCGATCGCCGCGGCCCCGGTGTCGCAGACGCGGCACTCGTGGCCGGCCCGCTGGAGCGCAAGCTGGATCGAGAAGCTCAGGTTTTCTTCGTCGTCCACGACGAGAATGTCCGCCATCGACGCGACTCCCGGTACGAATCCCCTCCGCCGGCCGGGCTACGCGACCCGTCCCGGCAAGACCGCCACAAACCGGCTGCCTTCTCCCGGTTTCGATTCGAGCCGCAGCCGACCGCCGTGCGCTCGGACGATCTTGGCGGCCATCGGCAGCCCCACCCCGCTGCCGTCGGGGCGGGTCGTAAAGTATGGAAGAAAGATTTTCTCCCGCAACTCCGGCGGCACACCCGGGCCCTCGTCGGCCACCGTGAGCACCCAGCGCCCGTCCTGCTGCTCGTCGGGCTCGACCAGCACCCGAACGGTTTGCCCGTCGTCGCACGCCTGGATCGCATTGGTCATCAGGGCGACCAGCGCCTGTTCCAGGTGGGATATGTCCACGCGCACCCGCCGCACGTCGGGACTGACGCAGATTTCGATCCGCACGCCGCGCTTCTGGGCCATGGGCTGAAGCGCGACGGCGACGCTCTCGACGAGCTCGCGGGCCTCGATCTCGTCGTAGGACATCGCCATCGGCGTGACGGATTGCTGGAGGCGCCTCAGCCAGACCTCGAACTGATCGATGGTGTTGATGATGCGTTGCTGGTATTGCCGGATTTCGTCGTCATCGGGCCGGGTCTGGAGGGTGGCCTCGGCCAGGCCGCGCACGCCCGCGAGCGGATTGCGGATGTTGTGGGCCAGTCGGGTGACCATTTCTCCGGCTGCCGCCAGCCGCTCTTTTTCGATCAGCTCACGCTGCATCTCGACGATGGTGGCCGCCATCTGGTTGACTTCGCCGGCCAGCCTGCCCAACTCGTCGCGGCTGCGCGGGCGGATGCGGTGGTCGAAGTTCCCGCGGGCGATCTCGCGCGTCGCCGCGCGCAGGTCCGCCACCGGGCGCAAGACCCAGCGCCGAACGAACAGCAGCCCCACGCCACACAGGATCAGCCCGACGACGGCGTTGGCGATCAGGATCCAGGTGACCCGCCGGCGCGTCTGCTCGGCCTGGATGACCGCGGACTGCCGCTGGGTGCTGGTGGCGATCGCCGCCTTGCCCAGCAATCGATCCAGCCGCGCGAAGGCGGCCCGCGCGTCCGGTTCGGGGGGAGGGGCGCCGGCCAGTCGCCGTTGCAACATTCCCGAAATCTCGCGCACCGCCTGTTGGATCTGGGGCCACTGCGGCGGCAGGTCGCGCGACTTCGCTTCCGCGAACGTGCGCACGATCGTATGGATACGGTTGCACTCTGCCGCCAGCTCGCGGCGGGCGCGTTTGGACAGTTCGGGGCCTTCGAGCAGCGCCAGCCCGCGCCGCGTGAGCGTGCGCAGCTCCTCGATGCGGTCTTGGCGAAGGGTCGCGTCCTGGTATCCGCCGAAAGCGGACTGGAAGTAGACCAGGATGCACCAGGCGGACATCAGCAGGTTGACCGAGAGAGACACGATGTAGATCAGCGCAAGGGCCGCGAATTTGTGCCGGAGCTGCACTTGCATGGCGGGGCCTAATGCCGGCGGGCGCCGGCGTCGGGGATGGGTTGGTAACGCCAGTCCCAGGTGCCGTTGCGGAGGGGATCGCTCGCGGAGAGCACGTGACCGCCGACAAAGCCGATGTTGACTTCCCCCCCATGGCGCGCCGCCGGGAACCAGAACCTTCCGCTGCCATACAGGCCGGCGTCGTCGAGCCGGGGGGCGGCGTAATACGGGGGAACCCGCTGCCGGGTGGCCTGGGCTCCATCCACATCGAACACCAGCGGAACGAAAGGATGTTCGAGAATCCGGCTCTTGAGCGTGACGGGGTAGAGCAGCCACCGCCCGCCGATCTGCACGCTTGCCCGGTGCAGCCGCATGTTGAAGCCGACGCTCACATCCTCGGCGGGGCCGACGGCATAGTCCGAGCAAGGCAGGCCGGCGCTGCGGTAGAGCTCGTGGGGGCCGGCGGGGCACATCAACGGCTGACGTGCCGGGTCGAGCGGCGCCCGGCGCACCGCCCCCAGATCCCAGAACTCGTCGATCCCGTAGACCGACTCCTGGAAATCCTCGATGCGGAATCCGTGGCCGCGCAGGTGTTCGCTCTCTCCGCGGTTGACGTTGGTCCCCTCGTCGGCAAACAGGGTGAAGTCGAACACGACCGTCTTGAGGTTGTTCTTGCAGCGGAAACTGCGGGCCGCGCTGCGCACACGTCCGAGCGCCGCGCTCAGCACCGTCATCAGCACCAGCATGATACCCACCACCACCAGCAGCTCGGTCAGTGTGAAACCGCCGGTCGTGGTGGAACACCCGGGTTGTCCGCGCTTGGCATGCATTCGTTTCCGTCGTGTTGCGTTCGAAGCGTCAGGTTCCCATGCCATAGTTTGCCAGCAACAGCGCGAGGTCGGCCAGGTCCACGCATCCGCTGTCATCCAGGTCCGCCGCGGGGGTATACGCTCCTTCTCCCGCGCACGCGTCGTAGCTCGCGAGCAGCACGGCGAGGTCGGCCAGGTCCACGTCGCCGTCGCCGTCCAGGTCTCCGGTCGGGAGCGGCCGGTCGGCGGCATCGACCACGCCGTCATAATTGCGGTCGAACAAGCTGAAGTTGGGGCCGAAATTCGGCAGATGGACCGCCCCGTTGACCAATCCGTCGGCGTCGATGCCGGTGACACCATCCGACGCCACGAGGTAGGCGTCGAACGCGGCGAGGTCCGCCGCGCCAACCGTGCCGTCGCCGTCGTAATCTCCCGGCGTCACGTTGCCGTACATGTCGGTCCATGCCAGCACCACGTCGGGGCCGGCGGGCTCGCTGTAGCTGCATGCGAACGCGGCGGCGACGCGCCACTGGGTCGGGTCCAGGTAGTCGCTGGCGACCTTGGACTCCCACGGCTCGATAATCACGAAGTCGGCATCCTGTTGCCACTGGGTGGGGGCGTTGGTCGCGCTGAAGATCAGGTCGTCCAACGCCTCCTCGATGCTGTTCTGATTGCTCGCGTCGCCGTCGTCACCCTCGACCTGCTCGCCGCGCATCGCCGCCGAGCCCGCGTTCGTCAGCGGATAGACCACCGAGACGGTGGTGCGGGCGGTGGCGGGATCGTGCCGGAACTGCATCGTCACGTCGGCGATGTATTGCCCCTCGAGCCCGGAGCAGCACGCGAAGCTGAAATGTTCATATCCGTGGGCCCGCGGGAAAAACCACCCGTCGAGTACCCACGTTTCCCCCTCCTCGAAAACCAGGTCGCCATCGCCGGCGATCGACGGATCGACGCTCGTGATGTTCCAGCCGAGCAACTCGACCGTGAAATCCGTACCGCTCAGTTCCACCAGCGGGGGCGTGGTCGTGTCGTTGTCGAAATCCGCCAGACTCTGCGCGACGCGGCCGGCGAAACGTGGTTCGGTCGGCATCCCGCCCCAGCGGGCGATGTTGCCGGTGTACATGAGCTGCGGCCAGTCGAGCTCGCCGCCCGTGTTCACGTCCGCGTCGAGGTCGATCTCGAGGTAGCCGAACACCGGGTGCGGACCGTAGCGGAACGGATCGAAGCTGTCGCCGCAGCACCCCAGCGTCCCCGGCGGGTTCACCAGACCGTCGAACACCAGGTCGATCCGCACGAAGTCCGCCGGCGCCGCCGTCCACGTACCGTCGAACAGATCGGTCTGCGGGTCGGTGACGGTCCAGGGACCAAGCCGAATCTCCACCAGGTCGGGCAAGCGGTGGGCGTTGGGATCGATCGGCCCGTCGGCGCCGAGGTCGGTTCGCCGCACGCCGGCGTCGCCGACCGGATCGGTGAAAACCAGTGGGGACTGCGCGAAAGCGAGCCCGGCAGTGAGGGCCATGGCGATGAGCGCAGCCCGCCGGCTTCCGCCGCGGCAACGAATCGCCACACGCCGGAAACCGCTCCCGATGCACGAAATGACCCGCCGGCCGAAACCTTGCAAGGGTTCGGTCCTCCGCCGGCAATCCACGTTTCGAGGTGGTGACCCGCCGAGTTGCTGCTGCGGGCCCACGAACTATGCCCGAGTATACCCGATCCCGCCCGCGTTGGGGAGCGTGTTTTGGCCCGCGCATGACAACGCGCGGCAGGACGCAACTTCGCTGGCCCCTCGGACGGCCGCGATACGCTCGATCGTGGAAACGCCGCTGTCAGCGGCCTGTGCCGCGGCGATGCCGTTGTCCCGCGGATCGGCGAGGCTTGCGCAAGCTGCGTACCCCTGCGTCGCGTGCCGCCTCCGGCGCGACGTGGCGTGGCCGAGGTTTGGTTTGCCCCATGAACCGCTGCGGAATACTATCTGGTTGATCGTTTATCGGTATCGGGCCGAAACGACTGCAACTCGTCAGAACCAGTTCCACGGGGACACATCGAGAGAGGAGCCGACATGCTGCGCCGGGAATCGCTGCGCGTCCACGGGGGATCACGCGATGGTGGGATCCGAAAAGGGAGACTGAAGCTGCTGGTTTTCCTGATCGCGTTCGGGGGTGTTGTGCTGCCCGCGAAGGGGATCAACATCGTGCTCCATTTCAACGACGCGGATTCCCTTCCGTATGTCGATGGGGATGGAATCGAACGAACACCCGATCTCCAACTGACGTTTGCCACAGCCGCGGCCATGTGGGAGGACATCATCGAAGACGACTACACCTTGACGATCTACTACTGGTACTCGAACATCACGAGCCCCGCCGCTACGCGTGTGGCGGTGGCCGACGGCCGGATCTACGAGGCCGACATCCAGATCCCCGTGGGTTTGCCGTACTACTTCGATGACAACCCGTTGACGCACGACGAATTCGACATGGAGACGCGCCTGTATCGTGACACCCATCCAGCCGAACAGGCCGAAGCGTTCAGCGGGTCGCCGCCCCCGGTGTTCGAGGTGGGGTACAACGGACGCTACAACCTTGGCCAGCTTGGCGGATCTGACTTGTTGACGATCGTGCTCCACGAAATGGGCCATACGCTGGGATTGGGGGCGAGGGGGCCGGATTGCGAATGCACCCTCGATCCGTACATCACGATCGATCCGGCCTGGGTCGGCGGGGCCACGATGGGGCTCAAGAGTTACCAATGTCTAGAGGGAGGGTTCGATTGCAACCATCTGGCGTTGGGCGGCATTCAAGCGTGTCTCGGCGATCCGGAATGCGAAGCGCACCAGTCATTGATGTGGACCGCGCCCTTGCCGTCGACGCGGCAACTGCCCGACACCGCCGCCATTCTGGCGCTCGCCAGTATCAGCAACTGGCAGCAGATCGACTTGCCGCGCAAGTTCTCGGTCGGCTCTGGATCCTGGGGGGCCGGCGCGACCTGGATCGGGAACCGTGTCCCGGACGCGGAGTACGACGAGGTGTACATCGTGAATGAGCCGGCGACAACCGTTTCCGTTTCGGACGATGCGTTCGCCCGCAATCTCTACATCACCAACGAAAACACCGTCGAGATCATCGGTCCGCATAAGCTCGACGTTCTGCTGGATGCGAAACTCACCATGGGAAGTATGTTGCGTGTCGCCGCCGATGGCGCGGAGCTCGAGATTTCGCATCTGTGCATCGCCGCCGGATGTGAACTGGCCGTCGATCTCGGTTTGGCGGATGTCTTCGATCTGGAAAACCACTCCGTGATTTCCGGAGCGGGCACCGTGGACGTGGTTGCACTCGACAATGCCGACACGATTCGCGGCGTCGGCGGCGTGTTGAACTTCGTGTCCTCCAATCCCGGCGGTGCCTACGATCTCGACGGACAGTGGAACAACGTATCGGCGCGGCTCGACGCTACCGCCGGCGATATCGCTTTTCAAGGAGACTGGAACGACGATGCGTTTTCCGGGGTCGTCAACGTCGGGCCGGGCCATTTCCTGTCCTACGACCATTCGTTCAGTCTGGCCGGTACGATCGAGATGAACGGCGGGGGGGCCGAGGCGCTGATCGATGGGCCGACGAGGGTGGATTGGCCCGGCGAGCTGACCGTCACCGGTACGGGTCGGTTCGCCGATGAAGTGCTTTTCAACTTCGGTTCGCACATCTCCATACCGAACGCCACCGATGAACTCGTGCTTTCCGGGGTGACGTACTACCGCGGTGCCGCTTTCGACGGCGCGGGGCTGATCCTCCAGAACGGTGCTGCCCACGTCCAGAACGATACCACGATCGACACGACCTATTTCGACATGGACGGTACGGCCGGCATCGAGGCCGCGCTCACGGTCTGGCCCGATGCGACGTTCACCATCAACTCGTCCATCATCGAGTCGCCCGGACTATTCGACGGCTACGATGGCCAGTTGTTCGTGGTCAAGGGGACACTGGTCGTCAACACGAATCTGCCTTGGGCCCTCGAGGGTGACGCGACACTCGCCGGCCTCGACGGTGTGGCTACGATCGACGGGACCGACATCGACCTTTCCGGGACGATTTCGGTGGCTGGCCAGGGACGCCTTTCCGCAGGCGTGAACATCTCCGGCACGATCGACACCGTGGATCCGAACGCCGTCGCCGTGTTGGCCAGCACGACGACAAACCAGATTCTCGGCGGCTCCGTGACCGGTACCGGCACCCTGCGGATCGCCCCCGACACCCAGCTCCACGGCCACGGCTCGATCGACGCGAACCTCGACGTTGCCGGGACCATGCGCGCCGCCGGCGGCACGCTCGCGGTGCAGGGCAACTTCATCGATCTGGGAACCGTCGGCACGCTCGATGGTACGGGCGTGCTCGATGTCACGCACGATTGGAGTACGCTCGCCAACGGGCTGCTCGACCTGCGCGATGGTGTCGTTGCCGGTGGCGACGTCTACAACACCGCAACGACCACCGGCTACGGGCGGTTTGCCATCGGCCGCTTTTTCAACCGCGGCTTGCTGGCTCCCGGTACCTGGGACAGCGAGCCCGGAAGCGGTACCGGCGTGCTTCACTTCGAGCACGATTTCGAGCAGCTGCGGCTCGGGCGGATCGAAATTGGCATCCGGGGAACCACCCCCGGGACCGGCCACGACCAGCTCGTCATCCGCAACGAGGCGACCCTCGGGGCCACGCTTGCCGTCCAACTGCTCGACGGTTATGTGCCCGCGTGTGGCGACCGCTTCCACATCATCACATACACCACCGTCGTCGGCGATTTCGATACCTACGCGGGGCTGGTCATCAACGCCGATCTCGCGTTCGTGCCCGTGCTCGGGCCGGCGGACCTGACGCTGACGGTCAGTCTGCCGGGAGACCTCGACGGCGATGGCATCGTCGGGCTGACCGATTTGTCGATCATGCTCACCCACATCGGCATGACCGAGGGTGTTGACTACACCGACGGCGACCTCGACGAGGACGGCGATGTCGACATGAGCGACCTTGCCGCATTGCTGGCCAGGTACGGGCAGTCCTGCTCCTGAGGTGGCGACGCACACACCGTGCGAGAGGATGCTCGACAGCGGCGAGCCGGGCCGGCACACCTGATGCCGGTACCGGCCACCGCTGCGTGGAATCCCGACCGAATCACGCGTCCTGTTTCTCGACCCGCCGACACTCCATATCCTGGCCGCGGCGTCGCGATTGATGGCCGAGCCACGCCCCGGCGGTGCGGACCATTGCGCTTCTTCGGGGCTGTGTGCTGTGTTTTCACGCCGGTAGCGGGGAATCGCCCTGGATTCGGACCCTGTCGCGACCGCCGGCTCGGCGAGCGTCGTTTATGGGACATCCGCGCGTCCGGTCCCTGATCGGGTTCGGCTTACGAAACCTGCCCTCGCTGTGAGCCGATATCCCCCCCGCGGTGACCGCGGAATTGGAAGACGCGGCCACGAAAATGGCACGTTGGAGCTGTGTCCCCGCTGGAGGATTACCGTGAAAACCTTGTTCATCACAGGCGCCGAGGGCTTTACCGGACAACATCTCGTGGACTACCTGCGGAGGCGGGGTTACGAGGTGGTCGGCGGTGTGCGCAACCGGGCTCGCAAACTGGCTTTCGAGCGCAAGTTCGGCAAAGCCATCGTGTGCGACGTCAGCGACGCCATCAACGTCGCCCGCGCTGTCGCGAGCGTCAAGCCCGACGGCATCATCCATCTCGCGGGTGTCTCGCTGCCCCACATCGCCAACGCCGAACCGCTCACCGCCTACCAGTCGATCGTGACCGGCTGGGCCAACGTGCTCGACGCCGCCCGCCGCGCCGTGCCCCGCGCCCGGATCCTGCTCGCCAGCTCGTGCGAAGTATACGGCGACGCGGGTACGCCCCGGCCGATCGACGAACAGACCCCGCTCAATCCCGTCAACACGTTTGGGGCGCTCAAGGCGACGGCGGAGTCGATCGCGCACACGTTCTTCCTGAACTACCACACGAACGCGACGATTGCGCGGCCGTTCCACTACACCGGCCCGGGGCAGTCCGACGCGTTCTTCTTCGGCGCGGTGGCCCGGCGTCTGGCCGAGTGGGACCCGGCGGTCCACGGCGAGAAGTTGCAGCTTCCGGACCTGGGATTCCAGCGGGACGTATTGCACGTGACCGACGTGGTCGAGGCGTATGCCTACTTGCTGGAGGAAGGCCGCCCCAACGAGGTGTACAACATCTGCTCGGGCAAGACCCATACCGTGCGTCAGATCGTCGAAATGATGGTTCGGGCTGCGGGCCGACGTGTCGAGCTGGTCGATCTCGAAACCGGCGAGGACGATGAGGGCCATGTAACCTGGTTCTGGGGCGACTACGGGAAGATGCGCTCGGAATACGAGTGGGAGCCGCGGTTTACGCTCGAACAGGCCGTCAACGAGCTCGTCGAGAGCTGCGTAGGCCAGCCCTCCGGGATCCACAACACGCGTTGAAGAAAGCCTCGATAACCTGCGAGTTCCCCGTCGCAGCCGGGCCCGGACCGCCTGTTCGGGCCCGGTTCTTGCGCATCGCGAGCGATGAGCCAGTGGTCGGCGGAGATCCGGCAGGGGGCTGTGCGCCGCTTGCCGGTGGTCGCGCGCGGCGTGGGGCGCGTGTGAAGCCGGGTCGGTGGTGGCGGTTCAGACGTCGTCGTCCTCGTCTTCCTCGTCGAGCATGGCCTCGATCGCGGACGTAGGGTCGTCGAGCTCGAAGTCGATATCGCCGAGGTCGAGGATGTCGTCGGTATCGACGCCGTCGGTCTGTACGGGGGTTACGGCTTCTTCGCCTTCGCCGAGCTGGGGTGCGAGGTCTTCGGGTTTGATTTCGGCGGGTTGGCCGTCGATCTGTACGATGAAGGTGACCGGGCCGATGGAAAGGCGGTCGCCGGGGTGGAGCACGGTTTCGGAGATGCGTTCGCCGTTGACGTAGGTGCCGTTTGAGCTGCCCAGGTCGCGCACCATGACTTCGCCGCGTTTTTTGCCGGGGACGATTTCGCAATGTCGGCGGGAGACGTCACGCGTGGGGATGCGCAGGTCGCAATCCTGACGGCGCCCGACGATCGTGCGTTGCGGGTTGATGGAGAACTTGCGCTGCTCGTCGTCTTTGAACATCACCAGGACGACTTCCATGCTGGCATCCTCACATGGCGCGCCCGAGTGCCGGCGGGTCGGACGCAGTGGACCTGCTATCATCAACGTGTATAACCGACGACCGATATGCTACGCAACCTGGGCCGGGCTGACAATGGCACTCGCACCACGAGCCGTCTACGTTCATGTTCCGTTTTGTCGCAGTTTGTGCGGGTATTGCGACTTCTACTCGGTCATTCCCGCGCCGGGGGCCGGGGAGCCGTTGGTGGATGCCCTGCTGAGCGAGCTCGAGTTGCGACAGCACCGCGAGCGCATCCGGGCGGAGACGATCTTCGTCGGGGGGGGAACGCCGACGGTGCTGGAGCCGCGGGCGCTGGAGCGCTTGCTGGCGGCGTTGCGCGAGCTGGCGCCGGACGGAGCGCCGAGCGAATTCACCGTAGAGGCCAATCCCGCCACGGTAACGCCTGGTGTGGCCGAGGTGTTGGCGGGCGCGGGCGTAACGCGCGTGTCGATCGGCGCCCAGTCGTTCGACCCCGCCGACCTGCGGGTGCTCCAGCGAACGCATGAACCGCCGCAGGTGGGGCAGACCGTGGCAGTCTGTCGCGATGCGGGGCTCGACGACATCAATCTGGATTTGATTTTCGCGATTCCCGGGCAGACGCTCGATCGCTGGCGGGGGAACATCGACGCGGCCCTCGCGCTCGAACCGACGCACCTGTCGTGCTACAGCCTGACCTTCGAGCCGGGCACGCGCCTGCACGAGCAGCTCGAAGCCGGGCGGGTGCAGCGGCTCGACGCCGATCTCGACGCCGCCATGTACGAGCTGGCGATCGACATGCTCGCGGCCGCGGGGCTGGAGCACTACGAGATCAGCAACTTCGCCCGCCCGGGCCGCCGTTGCCGCCACAATCTCGTCTACTGGCACAACCAGCCATACGTGGGCATTGGTCCGTCGGGGGCGGGTTTTGTCGCCGGCGTGCGGTACAAGAACGTCAGCGACGTCGCCGCGTATGTCGCCGCGATTCGGGCCGGTCGTCTGCCGGAAGCCGAGCGCGAACAGCGCGACGCG
>JALSRY010000347.1 GCA_026984555.1 Phycisphaerae bacterium | reverse complement strand
GCTCGTCGGGCAGATCGCTGTACTCGATGACGGTGAGCCGGCCGTCGGCGATGCAGAAGTTGCCGACGCGTTCGAGGTCGTCCGCCTTGCGGACCGCCTTGCTCGACATCTCCGAGCCGGTCTCGATGTGCAGTCCGCAGAAGAGCGGATCGATCGGCCGCACCAGCGGATTGTCCACCTGGAAATAGCTGATGTGTTCGATTCCGCGGGCGCGCATGTCGGCGAGCGCTCCGCTCGCGGCCAGCGCCCGCAGGCTTCCGCCGTGCCCGTCGGGTCCCAGCGCGACGCGATGTTTTTCGGCCAACGCGATCCGCCCGTCGGGCCAGAACGCGGGCATCTGGCCTTGCGGAAAGAACATGATCTCATCGGGATCGAGGCCGAAGAACGCGTGCTGCTCGAAGACCCGGATCGTGGCCTCGTGGTTGAGCGGGCTCGTCATGATGTACCAGCGTGGCCGACGCCCCCAACGCCGCTCGACACCGCGCAAGTATTCCGCGAAAACCTGGAACAAGCACGCGTTGCGGATCGGCGTGATCGGAAACCCGCCTTTGGGGCCGTCGTATCCCAGTCGCGTGCCTTGTCCCCCGGCGACGGTGAACGCGGCCACCTGCCCCCTGGCGATGGCCTCCTCTCCCCGCCGCCGGGCCCGCGCGTACAGGGCGGCGAGGTTTTCGTCCGGCTCGGCGGGATACGCGGGAGCGGGTTGCAGATCGTGCGGCAGGGATATCTTCGGTCGTTGGCGCACGAGCGTGTCGATCAACGTGGCACAGCGTTCGAAGTCGATTTGTTCGAGATCGTCGAGCAGCATGGCTCGTTGTGCGTCGTCGAGTTCGTCCCAGAATGCCAACAGGTGCGACTGGTCGTAAGAATCGAGCCGTCGGCGCCACGTGTCGTAGCGATCTGCGTCCGTGGTCATGGTGCGTCCTCGATGTTCCTGTCGGGGGCGTCGAACGACCGGGCCGGCACGCTGCACCACGCAGCCGACCGCCCCGGACGGGGGCCTGCGGCCCGTGCCAACCAGCCGGCTCGCGTCGCCGGCGTCCAGTCGGCGAAGCGTTCGAGCCGATAGAAGGGTAATGGTGCGTAAGGATACGGTCAAAACGACGGATAGGGACCGCAGGCCGAGCCGCCGCGAGATATTGCGGGCAGTCGCCGCCGGGGCTTTGGGAGCGATCGCGGCGCCGCGGCTGGTTGGTGCTCAGACGACGCGGCCGAGCTCGCGTCCCGCGACGCGGCCGGCATCGTCGCCGACGAGCAACCCCGCGTCGCGGCCGATCAGGTTGACGCGCGTGCCCACCCCGTGGTGGCTCAAGACGACGGCGTCGCGCGCCCGCGTCGTGGACATCCGCTCGCGCGAGATCCTCGCCGAAGAAGCCGGCGACACGGTGACGCTGGAAGACATTCTGGACCAGGGTTTGCTCCATCTCGTTCCAGCGGACACGCCCCGCGAGGCCTGGCGGCGGGTGTTGGGCAAAGCTGAGCGGGTGGTGCTCAAGTTCAACTCGGTGGGGGATCGCGTGTTGGGGACCAACGAAATGATGGCCCGGGCGTTGGTTTCCCGCTTGGAGGACGCTGGCTACTCGCGGAAACAGATCACGTTGGTCGAGGCTCCCGAGTTTCTCCGCGAAGCGCTGGGGACGGCGGCGCCGGTCCGGGCGTGGGGCGAGGCGGTTCCGGTGGGTCGCGGCTTACAGCAGCTTGCCCAGTACCTCTATGATGCCGACGCGATCATCAACGTTCCGCTGCTCAAGACGCACCAGATTGCAGGTATGTCTTGTTGTATGAAGAACTTATCTCATGCGCTCCTGCGGCACCCGGCCCGTTGTCACGCCAACGGATGCTCGCCGTTCGTCGGCCAGGTCGTGGGTTCGACGCCGGTGAGCACACGGTTGCGTTTGAACATCGTGAATGCGTTGCGGGTCGTGGTGGATCGGGGGCCTGACGCCCGCCCGGAGGACGTTGCCGAGTATGGCGGTCTCTTGTTGGGGTTCGATCCTCTAGCGGTGGATATCGTGGGGCGCTCGGTGCTGGCGATGGAGCGGCGTAGCCGGGGATTGCCGCCGTGGTTTGGGGTTCCGTACCTGGACTCGGCGGCGGTGATGCGGGTGGGACGTTGGCGTCCGGCAGAGATCGAGCGTCTGGCCCTGGAAGCGAATCTCTGACCGTAACCGCTCACGGAGCGATTTTTGGCTTGACAGGGGGTTGCTGGTCGATAAGACTATGGATGGAGATAGACTTGATTGGGAGTTGCACGGGGCGCAAAGCGCGTAATCAGCTATCATTCATAAGCGTCATTCGCAATATCGTCCCGCAGGCAGCGCGTAATACCAGCTATCATTCGTAACGATCTGTCCGCAAGCCCCGCGGAAGACTCCCACCAAGATAGCCCCCGGCAGGTGCGGTGTGTCCGTGCCGCTGCTGTGGGGAAAGCGCGCCGGCAAGGGCCGTACCTTCGCGGTATGTCGCCCCTTGCAAGTTTTGCGCGCCTCGTTACTGTGTCGGTTCTCCGCGCCGTACCCGCTCCCACACGGGTACAAGCGGTTCCGGGCCATCGGGTGGCTCGGGGCTTGCGCGGCGGTCGGTGTTCGGCCCGGCGACGGACGGCGCCTGATGGGCCTGTCGCGGGTGATGACCGGAATATGGGAGATGGTCTATTTCGGTATTGGTTTTGTGTCAGTTCGGCGTTGCCCGGTCCGTTTCTTGGCGACGCCGGCCGGGACCAGGTTTGTGGGACGAGGAATCTCAGGAGGCTCTTGTGAAACGAAAAGCATTTACCCTCATCGAACTGCTGGTGGTGGTGGCGATCATCGCACTGCTGATCTCCATCCTGCTTCCCAGCCTGTCGCGGGCTCGTGAGCTCGCAAAGCGCGCTGTTTGTGCGTCGAACCTGC
>JALSRY010000346.1 GCA_026984555.1 Phycisphaerae bacterium | reverse complement strand
GGGCATCCCCAGCAAGCTGCTGTACTTCCCGGACGAGAACCACTGGGTGCTCAAGCCGGCCAACAGCCGGCTGTGGCACGAGACGGTCATCGACTGGATCGACCGTTGGACGAAGGTGGGCTAGCGCCCGCGAGCGGTTCGGCGCGGCGGCGGGGGGATTGGCGGCGGCGCGGGCAAGGGGGGCCCGTCTGCCGGTTTTTCACGTCTTTTCGGCAATACGCCCCATCTGCGGTCGTTAGACCCAACAGCCGGCCTAGAGTCGGAGGATTCACCCACTATCGGGCCCGGGTGGGAGCAGATGTGGACCGTGCCTGCGGGCACACACTCTCGAGGAAAGGGAGATGCTCATGATTCGTTCAGCAATGAAGTTATCGGCGGCGGCCGTCGCGGGACTGGCAGTGCTGCTGGTCGCCGGCTGCCCCGGAACCGCGCCGCTCGCCCAGGACTCCGGGCAGGACGCCCAGAATAAAGATGCGGCATACGAGGTGCTCGGTCAGACGGTAACCGCAGACGAGTTTCGCAATGCCGGCTTCGACGTCCAGTTGGCATCGACGAGCAGCGACCTCGCCGGCGCCGTCAACATCGGCGGATCGGCCCCTGTACCCGTCACCATCGCGCCATCCGACATCGTTCCGTTCGACGCGATTGACGTGAGCGCGCAGGAAGTCTTCGGCCCTGATATGGTGCGGGGCGGCGGCCTGATCCGTGCGCACGGCGGCCTCGCCGGAAGGTTCGTCAGCGATGAGCCGGGGGCGAACTCGGATGAGAGCGGCGGGACGTTCCGCGGCCGCTGGTATGCCGCCGACGGTACGGTCATCGGCGTGCTCCGCGGCGAGTACCAGCCCGTGGATCCCAACAGCCTGCCTCCGGGGATCGCCGGCGGCGGCGTCTTTCACGGTACCTACCTCGACAACGAAGGGAATTTCCGGGGCGAATTGCGCGGCCGCTACGGCCATCGCGCCAACGGCCCCGGGCGTTTCTTCGGCCGGTGGCTCGATCACGACGGCCGACTCATCGGCGTGCTGGGCGGACATTGGACCGACGATCCCGAGACCGACGGGGGAACGTTCCAAGGGCGCTGGGCCGCTCTGAACATTTGCAGCGAGGCCGACGCGCTGCCCGACGGCGGAATCGACCAGATGACGCCCGCTGAGGCCGACCAGTTGCCCAACACCCTCGTCCTCGACGAGTCCGCCATCCAAAGCGCCGACCAGCTCGACCTCGGCGACGTCCAAACGACCGACATCACCGACGAACCCGACCTCGCCATCGGCGACGGCACCCCGCCCTGCATCGACCCGTCCAAGCCGTTCGGTTTCTTCCGCGGCTGGCACGCACCCGCGTCCGCCGACGACCCCAACAACCCCGGCCCGCCCCACGGCGTGATGCGCGGCCACTGGCGCGCCGCCAACTTGCAAATCCACGGCGACGTGCTCGGGCGTTGGCGGGCGACGCAACCACCGTCTCCCGGCGGCCCCCACCTGCTCGGTGAGTTCCGCGCTCGCTACCTCGATGCCGACGGGAACATCCGCGGCACGCTCCAGGGAGTCTACGGCGTCGGTCCGCACGGTATCGGGGTGTTCCGCGGGCGGTACTTCAACCTCGACGACGAGCCGCTCGGCGTGATCGTCGGCCGGTGGGACAACGCACCCGGCCGTCCCGGCGGACCGCTGTTCGGCATCTGGGCCGGTGTGGACTTTCCCGACCCCAACGCGCCGTAACACGGCAGGTTTTCCCCAACCCCACCATCACCCCCGCCCCCGCGGGTGCCTTACGGCGCTCGCGGGGGTCTTGTGCGCGGGGCGACCCGTGGCCACGCTCCGAAACGTGGCCTGGTCGTGTAATGGAAACTCAGGAGCAGCAATCCGTGTCCGGCACCGGGGTGCCGGCGGGATTCTGGCCGCAGGGGGAGCCGTAAGGTTGTGAGCGGGTGGCACCGCCGACGTGGTCGGTCGAGGCCAACACGACGACTTCGAGCACCTTGCGCACTGCGTCGCTGCCGGCGAGCGAATAGCAACGGCGGCGCCCCTCCCGCCGACAACAGATCAGCTCGCTGTCGCGCAGGACGCGCAGGTGTTGCGACAGATTGGGTTGTGAAACCGGCACCAGTTCGTTGAGCTGGGCGACGCAGCGTTCGCCGCTGGCCACGGCGCGGAGTATCACGAGGCGTGTCGGATGGGCGATGAGTCGCAGGAGCTCCGCGAGCTTGGCGTCTGTCAAACTGTCCCAGCGGGTTGCAAACGTGGCCATATCCTGATCCTGGTTGGTTTCGCGACAGCTCGGCTCACCTGTCAGGTCCGAAAAAGACGCGTCGAGCTCCTTGCCCGCCGCAGCCCCGCGGTTCGGCCAGCATCGTGTGTTTACGCAAGGCGCCGTTGGCCCGCGAAAGCGGTCGGAACGAGCGGGCCGTTCCCGGAAATCGGGTTCACACGACGTACTTCAGTATGTTCGAAAGAGCGGATAGATGCAAGCGTTCGCATCTGGTTCACGCTGACGGCGGGAGTGCGCGGCAGCCCGCGAGGAGGGGCATGCGCGCTGTGATTGCGCCCGCTCGCTCAGAATTGGACTTTGATGATCGGTTTGACCGCGAAAGCCCCGAGAATCGACACGACGAAGAACGTCACCAGCCAATGTACCGGGTGCCCGAACAGCGTGTTCGTGCGGGCGGCGTAGCGGATATTGATCGTTTGCACGGGGTTGGCGGAATCGAACGCGGGCTCGCCGGGATAGAGCAGCCGATCTTCCAGGCTGGGCCCGGGACGCCTGGGCGAAACGAACAGGAGCCGGTCGGTGGCGTCGTCGGGGCTGATGACCAACTGTTTGCGGGCGACCTCGCGATCACCGAGGAGGAAAATCAGCTCGAGCTGGGAAACCTCCTCGGGCCGGTCGTGCGGCGTCAGCCGCCAAGTGAGCG
>JALSRY010000345.1 GCA_026984555.1 Phycisphaerae bacterium | reverse complement strand
CCCACGGCCGACCCCAGGAGTAATCCGCCCAGACCGCCCCCAGGATGATCCCCACGAACAGCATCACGAACGCGAGATTCAGGATGATCAGGTGGCACCAGTCGATGTAGTTGAGCCACTCGGGCAACTTCGCCGACCGGCCTTCGTCACCCGGCGCCGCCCCCGCCATCAGCGGCCGCCGCGCCACCGCCGCCGTCGCCCCGCCACCCGGACCGGCGGTCTCCAGCCGGGGCACGGCGAGCAGGGCCGCGCCCCCGGCCGGACTCGCCGCCAATCCGTGCAGTTCCGCACCCGCGACGCCCGCCGGTCGCCCACCGGCTCCCGCACCCGCGACGCCGGTTTCCACCCGTGGCTTGCCCCCGCGGCCGGCCGTCTCGCCACCCCCGCCGCCATGACGCCACCACGCATACCCCACCAGGTACACGATGGCGATGATCGCGGCGAGGAAAATCAGCGCGTACGACGCGATGATGAGCACCGTGTGAATGCGCAGCATCAGGTCGTCGAGGATCCCCATGATGAACGTGATCGACCCCCCGCCCGGAATCACGAACTGCCCCACCACCAGCGACAAGAATCCCGTCGCGTTGGCCGCCAGCAGGAAGATCGCCCGGCGCGACCACAGCTCCGCCACCAACGCCACCACGATGCCCACCCACGCCGAGAACACCACCGCCTCGAACATGTTGGCCACCGGAATCCGCCCCACGATGTACCACCGCAGCCCGATCCCGTACGCATGCACGCCCAGGCCCGCGAGCAGAAACACCAACGCCGCGAACCACGGCGTCTTCCACCGCGTCACCAACGCCATCACGCTCGCCAGCATCCCCACAAAGTACAGCGCCCACCCCCACGTCAGCTTGCCCATCGCGTAGTAACGCGCTTCCGCGTCACGCTGCGACCGGCTCGGATACGTGCCCGGCGCCGCCAGCTCCGGCAGCACCGTCGCCAACTGGTCCAGCCGCTTCTGCACACCGGCCGCGTCACCCCGCTGCCACGCATCCGCAAGCGTCACCCACGGCGCAAAGACGGCGGCGGCCTGCTCCGGCGACACGCCCGCCACCGGCTCGCCCACCTGGCCGATGATCGCCGCCCGCGAAACGCCCGCCTGCTTGAGAAACGCGTCCGAAGCGTTGGCCAGCAGACGCCGCGGCGTGTACCACGGAGCCACCCCTTCGGGATCGTACGCCGGCACGATCCGCACCAACTGGTCCAGAAACCACGCGATCGTTTCCGCCCGACGCACTTTCTGCACCGCCCGGATCATGACGTTCCGCGGCTCCAACTCGCGCAAACGCGCCTGCACGCTCGGGGCGCGCAACTCGTTCGGCGTCATCATCCCCGTCGCCATGATCCGCGCCCGTTGCTGCTTGCTCAGTCGCGTGGACAGATCCGCCCGCATGGCCTTCCCGTGAATCTTCACCACCGGCGTGTCTACATACGCATCGTGGTTGAACAACCACTCGCACAACGACGCCAGCGGCGAGAGCCCCGGTAGATGCTCGGAACCCGTCATCGCGACCATCGACTCCCGCGCGAACGAATCCAGCGTCTTGTAGCGGTTCCCGTCCTGTACCGCGATCAGTCGGGCCTTGCTCCAGTCAATTCGCGCATCCAGGGCCGCCGCCTGCTGGGACGGCGGCAGCGGCTCCGCCTTGCGACACCCCGCCGCCGCGAGCAGCACCACCCCCGCCCATGCCACCACGCCCCCGCGCAACCAGCGCCAACCCCGTCCCCCGACACCCCGCGAGCCGCTTGTGCGGTTTCTTGACCTCATCACTCCACCTCCACGAGTTCGGGGTTGGCCGGCGCGGCCGACGTCGCCACGCTGCCACGGTCACAAGCCGCCTCCCCACGCGGCTCACGCTTGTGTTTGGCTGCCCGCCGGCGCTTGAGCACCGGCTTGACGTAAAACGCATACAAACAACCCACGGTGATCAGCACGCACCCCAGCGTCATCGGCCAGATGCCGTTGCGATTTCCCACCCCCAGGATCGTGTAGCTCCAGTTGTCCGGAGCCGCCCCGCTCTGAAACAGCGACCACGGCCCCAACGCGTAGGTCTGGTTCGTGTACACCGCCGCCGGCTCCAAACGCCCCGCGCCACCGGCCCGCGCGAAAAAGTCGCTCCGCCAGCTCTGCACCACCCGCCGCCCCGGAAACAGCCGCACCGACAGCTTCCCCGAAACCAGCTCCCCCCCCAACGGGTGCTGCTGCCGCGAGTACACCAGTTCCCACGCACCCTTTTCGCCCGGAACGTGCACATGAATCGCCCGTGCGTCCACGTCAGGGTACGAGCTGAACAGTATCCAACGCTCATCCGACCATCCCGCCCGATCGCCACGCCCCCGCAGCCGCAACCGAATCGCCGACCGGCTGTGCGCCGGAACGCTCGGTCGCCGAGTCTCCAGCGGCTCCAGGACCGGCTCCGACACGAGCCGCCCGTTCGAAACCATCGACCTGACCGTCATCGTCACGTCCATGCTCCCGAACTTGATCGTTTCCGGCCGTCCCACCTCCAGCTTCCGGGTCTTCACGTTCCCGTCCGGCGAAAACGCCGCCAGCACCGGCGCGATCCCCGGACCGGCGGCGATCAGGTTCCACCCCTGCGCCGCCGTCCGGTAGTGCAGCGTCAGGTTCGCGTCGTAAGGCCCCTCGCGATGCCGCTTGCCATGCTCGTCAATGTCCTGCGAAAGCTGCGGAAACCGCTGGATCACCGTCCGGTTGTACTTCTTCGTGCCGGTCTCCACGTCGATCGACGCCATCGGCGACCGCGCCCCCTCGAACCCCGGCGTCATCAGCGGCCACGACGGCGCCAGCCGCGCCACCTTCAGCTTGTACGCCGTCCCTTCCAGCTCGATCGTTTGCCCCGCCCGTATCGCCACCGTCTTGTGCATCGGCGGGTCGCGCAGGTCGATCGTCAGCCCGTGC
>JALSRY010000344.1 GCA_026984555.1 Phycisphaerae bacterium | reverse complement strand
GGTTGCGACGGATGGGGGCGTTCCGCGGCGTCCTGACCGACGATCACCTGCACGACCTGGGCAAGCTCCTGCTGGCGTTCTCGACGTTCTGGGCCTACATCTGGTTCAGCCAGTACATGCTCATATGGTATGCCGACATTCCCGAAGAGACGTCGTACTATGTTCTTCGGCAGCACGGGGCGTGGAGTTCGCTGCTGTTGCTCAACTTCGGTATCAACTGGGTCGTGCCGTTTTTCGTGTTGCTGCCGCGCGGCGCCAAGCGAGACGCCGGCACGATGGTCAAGGTGGCCGTGTTGTTGCTGGTGGGGCGGTGGTTTGATCTTTACCTGATGATTCTCCCGCCGATTCTGGGTGGTGTGCCGGCGATCGGCTTGTGGGAGGTCGGCCTGCTGGTGGGGGGCATCGGTGTCTGCGTACCGGCGGTGGTCCGAGGATTGCGAGCGGCTCCGATCGTGCCGTTGCGTGATCCGTACCTGGCCGAGAGTCTCCACTACCACCAGTAGCACGGCGCCGCGGGAGCGCGGTTCGCCGCTTCGGTGTGGCGCGGGTGGGACGCCGGGCGGGGGGTGGCGATCAGGGCGAATCCGGTTCGGAAGACAGGTTCGAAAACATCCGCGCCAGTTCCACGACCGAATCGGCCATCATCTTGGTCAGGACGTGTCCCCGGTGAACGTCCACCGTCTTGCGGCTCAGGCCCAGCTCGAACGCGATCTGCTTGGCGGACTTGCCGGCGACGAGTAACGCCGCGATCTGCCGTTCGCGGGGGGTCAGGCGGGCGGCACGCGCGGCGACGATCGCGCGCGCTGCGGCCGCGCGGCGACGGCGAGCGTCGATCGCCAATGCCTCGCGCACGCGCTCCAGCAGGACGCGTCCCTTGTAGGGTTTCTTGATGAAATCGACGGCGCCGCACTTCATCGCGCGCACGGCTTTGTCGATGTCGCCGTGGGCGGACATGATGATGATCGGCAGGCGTGCTCCGCCTGCGGCGAGGCGTTCCTGGAGATCGAGCCCGCTGAGGCCGGGCATGCGTATATCGAGAATCAGGCATCCGGGGCGCTCGGGGTCGTAGTCGGCCAGGAACGCTTCGGCGGAGTCGTATGTCCGCACGGCCAGCCCGACCGAGTCGAGCAGTCGGGCCAGCGACTTGCGCATCGCCTGGTCATCGTCCACAACGAAAACAACGGCGTCGTCGCTTGTCATCGTGCTTCGTCACCATGTCCATTGACAGCGGGCAGCGTAAGCCGGATCGTGGCTCCGCCGGCGTCACCCGGCCGGGCGCTGATGTGCCCGCCGTGTGTTTCGATGATGGAGCGGCACATCGCCAGCCCGAGGCCGATTCCATCGGGCTTGGTGGTGAAGAAGGGATCGAAGAGCCGTTCGGTGTCGGTAGCCGGCAGCCCGACGCCGGTATCGCCGATGGCCAGTTCGACCGAACGGTTGCCGTTCGTGCCGGTGGAGATCGAAAGTCGTCGCGGGCGGTTGTGGGGGTCGCTCATCGCGTCGAGGGCGTTCTGAACCAGGTTGACGATGACCTGCACGATCTGGATAGGGACGACATGGGTCGCGGGGAGGGCCTTGCACAGATCGATCCGCAGTTCGATTTCGCGGTGTCGGATTTCCATGCGCAACAGGCCGATGGCCTCGCGCACGAGCTCGTTGAGATCGGCGTTGCAGCGTTGCGGGTCGGCCTTGCGCACGAAGGACCGCACGTATTCGATGATATCGCCGGCGCGTTCGGCCTGTACGCCGACCTCCTCGAGGTCTTCGAGCAGATTGGCAGGATCGGCGGCGCCCGCGCGGATGCGTTCGAGGCAGGCCTGCGTGTAGTTCACGATCGCCGAAAGGGGCTGGTTGAGTTCGTGCGCAAGGCCGGCGGCCATCGCGCCCATGGTGCCCAGCCGGGAGAGGTGTGCCAGCTCGGCCTGCCGCTGTCGCGCCTGGTGTTCGGCGCGGACGCGGGCGGTGATATTGCGGCTGGCTTCGATTACCTGCACAACCTCGCCGCGCTGGTCCAGGATCGGTGCCGCGATGATCTCGACGAACAAGTCGTTGCCGGCGTCGTCGCGGTGCGTATGTGTGACGGTGACCGGGGCGCGGGTGGCGATCACGCGCTCCAGCGGGCAGGTGTGCTCCCCGTCGCAGGGCGCATCGACCTGGTGAGAGGCCTGGTAGCAGGTAAGCAGGCTGGCAACCGGGTCTTTTCCCCCGGCGGCCTCGCGTACCGCGCGGTTGGCGAGCACGACCCGATACTCCCGATCGATCACCATCACGGCGTCGGGAATCCCGTCGATGACGGTCTGGAGGAAACTCCGCGACGCGGCCAACGCCGCCTCGGCCCGCTTGCGCTCGCTGATGTCGTGGCAGATGCCGGCGAACACACGCCGCTCGGGCAGGTGGATCTCGCTGACGGCCACTTCGAGTGGGAATACCGTGCCATCCTTGCGGCGGCCGCGTCGCTCGCGGGCGAGGCCGATTCCCTTCGATTCGCCCGTGCGCAGATGTTCGGAGAGATAGCCGTCGTGCAGGTCGCACTCGGGGGCCGGCATCAGCATTTTCACATTCCGCCCGATGACCTCGTCGGCCGCATAGCCGAAAATGCGCTCGGCCGCGGGATTGAACGACTCGACGATGCCCTGCTCGTTGATCGTGATGATCCCCTCGACGGCCGTCTCAAGCACCGCGTGGCTTGCCGCCTGGCTTTCGACCAGCCGTCGGGCGTACTCGCAGGCCGCGCGCCGGGCGGTGAGGGCATAACGCAGCACCCCCGCCGCAACACCACCAAGCGCCAACAGGAGCAACGCCGCGGGCCAACGCCCCACCGTCACCGGCTCCAGCCCGGTCGCGGTGCCTCGGCCCGCACCGAGCAATGCGGCAGCGATCAGCGCGGCGACGGCGAGGGGGAGCCAGCATACCCAGTGGAGCCTCATCAGGTCGTT
>JALSRY010000343.1 GCA_026984555.1 Phycisphaerae bacterium | reverse complement strand
GTCGTGGACGTTGACCCTTGACATGCGGCGTCGCTCGTGCTGTACATTGCGATCAGCGTGGCTGCGTTTGCATACATCCTCCGGTGTGCGGACGGTCGCTATTACTACGGCAGCACGAGCGACCTCAGCCAGCGTCTCGCCGAGCACCACGCCGGCCGCGTGCGTTCAACGCGCTGGCGGTTGCCGGTCGAGCTCGTCTACTTCGAGGAGCACGAGACGCTGGCTGAGGCCAGGCAAAGGGAGCATTCGTTCAAGAAGGGTCGCACACGCCGCAAGACGATCGAACTGATGATCCAGAGTTTTCCAAAGCATAGACTTGTTCCCTTTGCCTGAGCCGCATGTCAAGGGTTGAACTCGGCCTGCCGGGCCGACTGCGACGCGATCAGCTCGTTGGCGAACGTCACGATCCGGTCGGCCTGCCCTTGACGCAGCGGGCCGAGCGAGGCTCCGTGATCGCGGAGCGATGCGTGCCGCAAAGCGGCACCCGCTGTGTCAAGGGCCGCTCCGGCGATGTCGAACCCTTGACACGGCGGACCGGGCTTCGCCCGGTGATCGCGAAGCGATCGCTGCCGCTGCGCGGCAGCCCGCCGTGTCAAGGGTCGAAGTTGGCGACGGTGGTGGACATCGGGCACCTCCTGCACGTTCCGTTTGGTCTTGCCAACGAAGAAGGCCGCGCGGGTGTGCGGCCCCGCACGGCCTTCCTCTTCGCTGGCTCGATTGTCAGTCCGCGGTGATCAGCCGCGAACCGCCGGGCGTCCCCGGCCTGCATCTCCACGTCCTACCCGGTTGGCCCCCTGCGATTCAAAGCACTGCGCCGCGTTCCGCTCGAAACGTTCCAGATCTGGAACACTCGCACGCGAACCACCATGCCTTGCCGTGCCCGGCGCAGCCTTGCCCAGCCGTGGCGTGCCTGGCCACACCCGGCCTCTGCTATCCGATCACGCGTTCACTCGTGACGACCCTCCGACCGCAATGCCGGCACTCGCGCCGCCGAAGCACGCGATCGCCCCGACGGCGTGTCCAGATCACGAACAGATGGCGGCAGCCGCACCGCGGGCACTCCAGTCCCCGCGTGCCGCTCTGCGGCTTCTTCACGTCCTTGCTCACCGCCTCGCCCTCTGCAACTCGGACAGCCTGACGCGCGGCCTCGGGGCCGCCGGCTTCGGCTCGGTGCCGAAGAGCACAGCGCCCTGGATCGACGCCGCGACGGCGGCGCCGACCAGGCAGTCGAACCAGCCCTTGACACGCAGCGCGGTCGCTGCGCGACCGGCGTCGCCACGCGACGCGCGGGCTCCGCCCGCCGCTGCGTGTCAAAGGCCAGTGGTTGTCGAGGCCCGCGGCGCGGAGCTTCCATTCGTCCACGGTCCGGCCGCGGCCCTCGGTCTTGACGCGGTACTCGGCGGTCAGGTGCTCGGCGAGCAGGCGATGCCGCTCGGGCTTGTGGCCGAAGAGCGACAGGCAGCCCGGATCGCCCATCGGCACCGCCAGCCGGGCGTGGACGAACGACTTCCAGTAGTTCGTGTCGAAGAGCACGTGGCGGACGACGCGCTTGCCGCGGACGTTGGGGATCCGCCAGTTGAGGCCGACCTTCTCGCCCGGGCGCCGGCGATACTCGCTGAACGGCACGCTCGCGGCCCCGACGTAGCGGCCATGCGCCGGCAGCAGCACGTTCGCGAAGTGGCTCTGCCGGCAGAACTGATAGACCAGATCGGTGCACTGGCCCCAGTTGGCATCGATCAGGCAGCGGTCGATGCGCACCAGCGCCCCGTCATCGCGCCGCCACTCCTTGCCGAGTGTGCGTTCGGTGACCCGCTCCAGGCCGGCGTAGATCGCGCCCTCGAGTCCGGCCCGCGGAGCGGCCCGCTGGAGCGTGCGCTTGACCTCGCGCAGCGTGAAGTACGCCAGGTTCTGCTCCGGCTCGGTGCCGTAGTCGATCACCCAGCCGGTGAAGTCGTCCTGCCATGCCGCGACGAGCCAGAACAGCGCCTTGGCCTGCACGTCGATGAACATCGTCAGGTGCGTCGCCCCGATCGGCGCCTCGCCGCGTTTGTAGCCGTTGGTCTTGGCGGCGATCTGTTCGGCGGTCAGCAGGTCCTCGTCGGGCTGCTCGTCCGGCAGCGGCTCGTTCTGATACTCGGCGAAGAAGGCGTGATCGCCACGGTCGAACCGCAGGTTCATCGCGTGCTGGATCGCCGAGAGCTCGTCGGGGTTGTAGCGCTCGGGCCAGGCGACGACCGCGCCTTCGTCCATCGCCTCGCGGTGCTGGCGATAGAACTCGGTCGCGGCTGCCGTACCTTCGTCGGCCTGAAGGCCCTGGGCCCGGATCTCGGCGTACCTGGCCCACAGCGCCTCGTTCTTGGGAAACGCGTAGACCATCTTCGTCCGCTCGCCCTGCCACTGCGGGTGCTTCTTGCGATCGAGGATGCGGCTCGCCCTTGACACGCAGCGGCAGGCTGCGCCTGCTGCGTCGCTGCGCGACGCCGGTCGCGAAGCGACCGTGCTGCGTGTCAAGGGTCCGCCATGTCGTCCGGCCGCACGACGGTGACGGTCATCAGCCCGGCGATCTTGCGCCCGGGACCCGCCAGGCCGAGGATCGCGCCGGCCAGGATCCGCTCGCGGGCGGCGCACTGCGACGGCGACTTGGCCGACTCGTCGGTCTGCGGGTCGTCCACGAGCACCAGCGACGGCCGGATGCTCGTGCCGTCGGTGCGCTTGTGCTTCATGCCGCGGATGCGGCCGGTGATGCCGGCGACACGGATGATCGCCCCGCTGGCCGGGCTGCCGGGGATCGTCGGCAGCACCAGGTGGTTCGCGGTCCACTCGATCCGCGTCGGCCGGCCGCGGTAGAGCTGGCCGCTCGATCGCTGGTGAATGCCTTCGAGCAGCCGGATCGGATAGACGACCTCGGGGAAGTCCTCCAGCCCTTGACACGCAGC
>JALSRY010000342.1 GCA_026984555.1 Phycisphaerae bacterium | reverse complement strand
CAGGTCGCTGCCGTTCATCCGCCACTGGTAGTCGTACAGCGTGTTGTTCTCGACCGTGACCGAAAAGACCGCCGGATCACCCTCCGTGACCGTCTGGTCCTGCGGCTGGCTGAGGATGTTGGCGACGTTGGTGTCGATGGTCAGCGACGCGTTGGCCGAGGGCACCGAGCAGTTTTCGAGCGTGTTGGTGACGAGACAGTTGTAATTGGTGGCCTCATCGGCGGCGGTGACGTTCACGAGGGTGAGGGTGGCGGTGGTGGCGCCGAAAACGTGCACGCCGTCATCGACGAGGTTGGTTTCGCCGATGCGCCACTGGAAGGTCATGAGGTAGGCGTCGTCGACGCTGACGGAAAACTGGGCCATGTCGCCGGCGCAGGCCGTCTGGTCTTCGGGTTGCTGGATGAAGTTGACGTTGCACGAGGAGCCGGGACAGAGGTTTTCGCGGGCGGAGGCGAAGGCGCCCAGATCGACGCGCGTGGCGATGTTGCGGCAGTCGAACGAGCAGTGGGTCACGATGCCGATGATCGCGCCGTTGTGGATCAGGGCGGAGCCCGAGTTTCCGTAGGTCACGTCGTCGTTGTAGGTGTAGTAGGTTCCGTAGCGGGCCTGGATGGTTCCGTCGCTGTACTGCTGGACCTGGCTGCGGGTGGGGTTGGTGTTGTCGACGCCGTAGCCCCAGACTTCGGATTGCTGCCCGGCGCTGGCCAGGGACGTGGCGATGGGCATGTACACGCCGTAGCGTTCGTAGGGTTTTTCGCCGTTGCTATTCGTGCCGGTGGTCATCACGGACCAGTCGTTTCCGACGCCGCCGTTGACGAACTGGTGGCTGGTGATGGGGAACTGGTCGGCGACGCCCGGGTGGCGGGGGTAGCAACTGCTGCTGGACGCGGGGACGTTGAACTCGATGGTGTCGTCGTAGTTGCCATCGGCACAGTGGCCGGCGCTGACGACGCAACTGTCGGTGTTGAAGATCGAGCCGGTGCAACCGACGGGCATCAACCGGCCGGACCAGAGCTCGGAGGAAAGCACGCGGTCGTCGGAACCGCACATGCCACAGTCGTCGTCGGCGCAGGGGCCGCGCAGGCCACCGGCGACGATTTCGACGGCGACCTTCTCGAGCGCGACGTGGTTGTCGCTCGTGCCCGGGGCGGCGATCAGCTCGAAATGCACGGTGTCGCCGTTGAAATACGCCGAGGTGAAATGCCACATCGCCAGTTCGTCGGCGTCGAGCTCCTGCACTTCGTTGTCGAAATCCGAGACCATGCGAATGTAGCTGCCGGGCTGGAGTTGGGCGTTCTTGAAATAGAGCCGCATCCAGACGGCATCATCGACGTGGATATCGGTCGAGAACACGACGGAAGAAGCACGCTGAACGTTGGCGAGTTTGCCGGTGTCCAGCTCGTAGGGCACGAACTCGCCGGTGGGCCAATCGAGCGTGGACTGCGCGAGCACGGGGACGGACAGGAAGATGCCCGCCGCCATCATCAAGAGAACAGGTTTGATTCTGTGCATGGTGTTTCCCTCCAGGGACATAAGGTTTTGGAACCACGACTTCGGCGACGCATACTTGCGCCGGTTTTGAACTGTGAAGCGGTGTGCCGTCTCAGGAATCCGCGGAAAGCTGCGGCTGCGAGCGGCGCTCCCCTGTGATAAGAATGAAACCTATTCTCATATGGATACTAGGCATCTTGCCGCCTCGACGCCCGCAGGTCAAGAACAAACGGCAAACCTCGGCTGGGCGTGACGCATTTTCGTCACATGCGGTTATCGGAACAAGGTTGGCGGTATGGCGTCATGCCCTCGCGGTTTGGTGTACGGGCTACGGGTGGCGTGGCTTCGGCGGGGGGCGCACCGGCGGCTCGCGAGGCCGGGGCGGTGGGGGCTCTGCCTCCGTTGGGCGCGAGCGGGTGGTGTGCGGAGCGAGCGGAGGCGCCATCGTTGCCCCTCCGAACGCAGGTGTTTGACGGGGGGATCGGAACCGGGCCGAACCACCGAGCGAAGAATGGCCGCGGATGCTCGCCGGGGGTGTTTCGTGGCGGCGAGGCGGTGGCGTGGTCCGGCGGGCGCGAGCGTATCCGCGGAAGGACGATTTTTCGTTTTGACAAGATTGCGGGGGACTATACAATGCTCAATCCGGTTTTGCCGGGGAAGCCAGCGTATGCCTACGCGGCAGCGTCCAACGTCATCGCAGGACGTGTGAGTTTTGCTGCTGTAGCTCAGTGGTAGAGCGCCTCCTTGGTAAGGAGGAGGTCATGGGTTCAACCCCCATCAGCAGCTTTCGTTCTGCGGCCGGAAAATGAGGGTTTGTGTAGGAACGGACCAACGCGAGTGGAACCGGCCGCGTCGGCGGCCACCGGGCCGGATGGGCCCGGCTTGAAGGAACTGGAGACTTTGTATGGCCAAGGGTGTATTCGAACGAACCAAACCGCACGTTAACGTTGGGACCATCGGCCACGTTGACCACGGAAAGACGACCTTGACGGCTGCGATTACGGCCGTGCAGGCTGCGCGTGGTTTGGCCGAGTACAAGCCGTACGACGAGGTCGCCAAGGCTTCCGAGAAGGACGGTCGCCGCGATTCGACGAAGATTCTGACGATCGCCACGTCGCACGTCGAGTACGAATCCGACAAGCGGCACTATGCCCACATCGACTGTCCGGGGCACGCCGACTACGTCAAGAACATGATCACGGGCGCCGCCCAGATGGACGGGGCGATCCTGGTGGTCAGCGCCGCGGACGGCCCGATGCCCCAGACGCGCGAGCACGTGCTGCTCGCCCGGCAGGTGAACGTGCCCGCGCTGGTCGTCTTCCTCAACAAGGTGGACCTCGTGGACGACCCCGAGCTGCTCGAGCTGGTCGAGATGGAAGTCCGCGAGTTGCTGAGCAAGTACGAGTTCGACGGCGACAACATCACGTTCATCAAGGGCTCGGCGACCGAGTGCATCCAGGCCGCGCTCGACAAGAACGAAGACGGCTACAAGCCCATCATCGAGCTGATGGAAGCGCTCGACAACGACATCCCCGAGCCGCAGCGCGAGGAGGACAAGCCGTTCCTCATGCCGGTCGAGGACGTTTTCAGCATCAAGGGACGCGGCACCGTCGGTACCGGCCGGATCGAACGCGGTCTGGTCAAGGTCGGCGACGAAGTCGAGATCATCGGCCTCCACGCCGAGCCCGGCCGCAAGACTGTTGTTACCGGCGTCGAGATGTTCAACAAGACGTTGGACAAGGGCATCGCGGGTGACAATGTGGGCCTGCTGTTGCGCGGTGTCGAGAAGAAGGAGCTGGAGCGTGGCCAGGTGCTCGCGGCCCCCGGTTCGATCACGCCGCACACCAAGTTCCTCGGCGAGGTGTACGTGTTGACGAAGGAAGAGGGTGGGCGGCACACGCCGTTCTTCCCCAACTATCGTCCGCAGTTCTACTTCCGCACGACGGACGTGACCGGCACCGTGCACGAGCTCCAGGCGCGCGATGGCGGCAAGGCCGACATGTGCATGCCCGGCGACAACATCCAGATGCTCGTCGAGATCATCCACCCCATCGCGATGGAAGAAGGCCTTCGTTTCGCGATTCGCGAGGGCGGACGCACCGTCGGTTCGGGTGTCGTGACCAAGGTGATCGAGTAGGACAGCCGCAGACGTCGTAACAGCGGTTTCCCCCGAGACGTGTTTCCGGCTGGTCGGGTTCGAGGGCGGACCCGGCCGCCGGTTGTCTCGGCGGCAGCCGGGGAGTAGCCGGATGGCGAAAAAGGGTCAGAAACGCGAATGGGTTTGGCTCCAATGTACGGAGACCGGCGACCTGAATTATCGGACGACGGTCAACGTTCAGGGTGGAGTACCCAAGTTCAAGCTCAAGAAGTATTCTCCGCGGCTGCGCCGCCGAACGCTGCACAAGATCAAGCGCAAGTAGGCATTGTGGTAGGAGCGTAGCTCAATTGGCAGAGCACCGGTTTCCAAAACCGGCGGTTGGGGGTTCAAGTCCCTCCGCTCCTGGTTCGAGCATCAGGAGGCGCGCAAGCGGTGGAACCGCGTGCGGCCGGCCGGCAGGATGGGTGTCGCCAGGCGGTAGCGGGGTGGGCTAACGAGGAACCGTGGTATGAGCAAGGCGGTCAACGAGGTGCGCGGGCAGGGCGCGGGCGAAGTCGCCGCCCCCCGGGTTTCGAAGGGAAAACGCTCCGCCGGGGCGCGCTCCCCGTTCCACATTTACAAGCCTGGCCAGGGGCAGATGGTTCGATGGGGGACGGCAGCGGGTGCCGCCGTCATCATCATCGGCTTCGTGATGTACCTCCAGGAGCAGCTCACGCGCTGGCAGAACGCCAACGAGTGGGTTCAGTACCTCATCCCGGTGGTGATCGGCGTGTTCCTGGCGTACCTGACGTTCTACCTGCTCGGGCAGCACCACAAGGTTGTCGATTTTCTCATCGCGACCGAAGGTGAAATGAAAAAAGTGAACTGGTCCACCCGGCGTGAGGTCATCGGCGCGACGAAGGTCGTGATCGCCACCGTCCTGGCGCTCGGTTTTATCCTGTTCGCCGTGAACATCGTGTTCATGTTCGTGTTCGAGGCTCTGGGTGTGTTGCGGGTCGGGATGTTGCAGCAGCTCTTCGGGCGCGGCGGGTCGTAATGGAACCACAGATGACGGAAGAACCCAGACAACCCGAAGCCGGCGACGTTTCCGAAGAGGAGACGCCGAAAGAGCCGGCGCCCGAGACTCCGGCCGAGGCCGGCCCTCCGCCGGCGCCCGAGCCCGAACCGCTCGTGCGCGAGGGCATGGGATGGTACGTGTTGCGGGTGGCGACGAACAAGGAAAAACAGGTTCGCGACGCGCTCGAGCGCAAGGTCAAGATCGAGCAACTGGAGGACCGCGTGGGGCGGATCCTCGTACCGACCCAGCGTGAAAAGCGCATGCGGGGCGGGACGGCGCGGGTCGTGTTGCGCAAGCTTTACCCCGGCTATGTCTTCGTGGAGATGGCCACCGAGCCGGACGGCAGCGTCCCCGAAGACGTCTGGTTCATGATCAAGGAAACCACCGGCGTGGGTGATTTCATCGGCTCGGACGGCAAGCCCTCGCCGATGCCGGTGCACGACATCGAGCAGATGCTGGCGGCGGTGCACGTTTCCGAGGAGACGCCTTCGCTGGCGAACCTGAACTTCAAGGAGGGGGATCGCGTGAAGGTCTGCGACGGGCCGTTCGAGAACTTCGAGGGCGTCGTCGACGAGATCAACACGCAAAAGGGAACCGTGCGTGTGATCGTGACCATCTTCGGTCGCGCCACGCCGATCGAACTCGAGTGTTGGCAGGTGGAAACGCTGTAGCGAATCTCGGATCGGCCGGGAAGCATCGCGAGGAGCACCGCCCGGGGGGGGCGGCCCCACGGTGGCCCGGCCCGTCGTGAGTCGCAGATTGGAAACAAGAGATGGCGAAACAGGTCATTGCCAAAATCAAGTTGCAGGCGCCCGGCGGGAAAGCGACGCCCGCGCCGCCGGTCGGCCCCGCGCTGGGGCAGCACGGCGTCAACATCGGGCAGTTCGTTCAGCAGTTCAACGATCGCACGAAGAGCATGGACGGCATCACCTGCCCGGTCGAGATCACGGTCTACAAGGACAAGACCTTCGATTTCGTCGTCAAGAGTCCGCCGGCGGCGGAGCTGCTCAAGCGTGCCGCCAAGCCGCTCGATGCGTCGCTCGCGATCGTGGAAAAGGGTTCGGGTACGCCCAACACCGCCCACGTGGGGCAGGTGACGCGTGAGGATGTTCGCAAGATTGTCGAAACGAAAATGAAGGATCTCAACGCTTTCGAACCCGAGGCGGCCGCTCGTATCATCGAAGGAACCGCCCGGTCGATGGGTATCGAAATCGTGGACTGATGTCACGGTGCCGGCCTGGGCCGGCCCGCCTGCCGCCGGCGAAGGCGGCAACGACAACCCGAAGGCCGCACCACGGGCCGAAACAAGTGGGAGCTATAAGCGATGCGTTTTCGCAGCAAGCGTTACCGGAAAGACATCACCAAGCGTCCCCCCGATCCCGTCCCCCTGGACGACGCGATCCGCACGATCAAGGGCTTTTCGAAGACCAAGTTCGATCAGTCGGTGGACCTGGTTTGCCACTTGGGCATCGACCCGCGGCAGGCTGACCAGATGATCCGCGGCTCGGTCTCGCTGCCCAAAGGCATCGGCAAGGCCAAACGCGTGATTGCGTTCTGCCAGGAGACGGACGCCGAAGCCGCCAAGGAAGCGGGCGCGATCGAGGCCGGCGGCGACGAGCTGGTCAAGAAAGTGCAGGATGGTTGGCTGGATTTCGACGTGGCCGTCGCCCACCCGTCGATGATGGGCAAGGTCGGCAAGCTCGGTCGCATCCTCGGCCCGCAGGGCAAGATGCCTTCGCCCAAGAGTGGAACGGTTACGCCCGACGTGGTCACCGCGGTCAAGGAGTACGCCGCCGGCAAGATCGAGTTCCGCAACGACGCGGGCGGAAACATCCACGCGGCTGTCGGCAAGCTTTCCTTTGCCGACGAGGATCTCAAGGAAAACATCGTCGCGTTTGTGGATCACATCCGCCGGATGAAGCCCTCGGCGGCCAAGGGCCAGTACCTCAAGCGCGTGTGCATCAGCGGAACGATGACCCCGTCGGTCGCGGTCCGGATCTCGGCCTCGGGCGCGGTGGAGTAAGCCATGAGCAAGCTCGTCAAAGACATCATCACCCAGGAACTCCGGTCACGCTACGCCGAGCTCGACAGCGCCTTGTGGGTCGAGATGGTCGGCGTGGACGGAATTACTACGAACCAGCTTCGCCATGATCTGCACGACAAGTCGATGCGGATCGAGGTCGTCAAGAACTCGCTCTTCCGCCGTGCTGTCGGGGACGGTCCGCTCAAGCCGCTGGCCGAGTCTCTGCAAGGGCCGGCGGCGATTCTGACCGGCGGGGAATCGCTGATCGACGTCGCCAAGGTCATCGAGGACTGGCTGCCGAAGATCAAGGGGCTGCGGTTGCGCGGGGCCGTGCTCGAGGGGGAATGGCTCGACGAGCAGCGTGTCGCCGGCCTGGCCAAGATGCCGACCAAACGCGATCTCCAGGCGAAGGTGGCGGCGATCATCCTTTCGCCGGCGGCGAATATCGCCAGTTGCGCCAATTCGGGCGGCGCGAACATCGCCGGTTGTCTCAAGACGCTGATCGAAAAACTCGAAAAGGGCGAACCGGTCGCTGCGGCGTCCGCGTAATACGCCCGACCTGTCGGCCGCCCCCGCCGCGGGCCGACCGAAACACGGAAACACCGATGCGTGCCTGACTGCTCCGCCTGGCGGATTAAACGGAACCAGCGGGGTTCCGGCTATCAGGGCGATCGAGACGCAACGTTACTGGGAGTATCAACACAATGTCTGAAGAAGCCACTGCCACGCGTGAGTTCGACGCGGCCATCAAGGATCTCGGCGACAAGATCGTCGCGTTGACGCTCGTGCAGGCCAAAGAGCTGACCGATTACCTCAAGGACGAGTACGGCATCGAGCCGGCCGCGGGCGGAGCCGTCATGGTGGCCGGTCCGGCCGACGGTGGGGCCGGTGCGGCCGCCGCCGAAGAGCAGACCGAGTTCGACGTCATCATCAAGGGTGCCGGCGACAAGAAGCTCCAGGTCATCAAGGTCGTGCGGGCCGCCCGCAGCGACCTGGGTCTGAAGGAAGCCAAGGCCCTCGTCGACGAGGCGCCCAAGCCGCTGGTGGAAGGCGTCAGCAAGGAAGAAGCCGAGAAGTGGAAGACCGAGCTCGAGAACGCCGGCGCCGCGGTCGAGATCAAGTAGCGCGTCGCCCGAGCTGCGTTTCGAGCTTTCACCAGTGAAGAGCCCGGCCCCGTGCCGGGCTTTTTTCGCGTCCGTGCGCCATGGCGCCGACGGGGCACGGCGGGGGCCGGTCGTTGTTGGTTTACTTGGCCGACGAGCCCGCCACTTCCGTGGTTTCCGATCGTTTGAGCCGCTTGAGTGTGTGGCGGCGCAGGTTGGTGAGTGGGCGGGTCAGCCAGCGGTGCAGCCGAATCCAGACGCTCAGTCGTTCGACGCACCGCCGCTCGTCGAGCGTCAGCAGGTCGGGGCGTAACCGGCGTTTGTGCTTGAGCGTGTGGTAGCGGTCGGCCTGCTGGAAACGGCGCAGCAGCCAGCGCACCGGCGCCAGACGGCGCCAGCCGCGCGCCGGCAGGTGGAGCGAAATCTGGAAGTCGATCAGGTACGGTCGTCCGTCGTCGCCCAGGAGAATGTTCTGGCGTTTGTTCAGATCGACATAGGCCATGTCGCGGCGCCAGATCGTATCGAGCATCTCCATCAACTCGTCAAAGAAACGGTCGGACACGCGATCTTCCCGCCCCAGTGGCCGGCCGGGGACGTATGCGTGCAGGAAGCCGGCCTCCCGACCGACCGTCCCGATCAGCCGCGGCACGCCGGGGACATCCTGGAGCAGCGTGTAGAGCCGAACCTCACGGCGGGTGAGCCAGCGACCGAGCCAGTCGAGGGGAACCGTAGCGAAATCCTGCCGGCGACCGAGCTTGAGTACCGCTAAGCCGTCGGGGCCCCGATAGAGCCCCGTTGCCGCGAAAAAGTCGTGTTTGAAGGTGCGCACGTGCTCGAAAACCTGCCCGCCGCAATCCACCCGCGGCGGCAACTCCGCCTCGGGCAGTGCGTAGAGCCAAGCATGGCGTGGCAGCGGTCGTTTGCGCCCAGGGCCGTTCATGGGCGGCATTATAGCTGGTTCCGCCTCCGCCGTGCGCGCCGGGTACTAAACGAGCGTCGGAGCCAGCGCACTGCGCTCGTCGGATGTTTGCGCCTCGTCGAGTGCGCCGCGAAAACGCTTGTAGAGCTCGGGTTCGTTCTTTTCGAAATCTTCCCGGCTGTCGAATTCGTAGGTCCGGGTCGCCCCGTCCCCGACGATCCGCAGCGTGATGTGGCCGTTGTCGTCGATGCGCAGCGTCACTTCCTGCTCGGCGTCGGCGGACGGAGCAGCGCGATCGTCGGCGTCCTCGCGTAGCGACTTTTCCGCGCGGCGTGCCTCGCGCAACGCCTTGCGCGTGAGCTCCCGGGCCTTGTCGAGCTGCCGCTGGAGCTCGATCTGGAAATGCCGCTGCTCTTTGTCGAGACGGCTCAGGTCGGGCAGCGTGAACGAAAACCCGTGGGCGTGGCGGATGAAACGTTCGTAAAGCTGGTACGCATCGGCATCGCCCTTGCGCAGGGCGTCCGCGTCGTCGTACTGCTCCTCCGTGCGGTTACCGTCGGCATCTTCGCGTTCGACACGGATCGTGCCGTCGGCATTGCGGTGGATCGTCGTCGTCACGTCATCCTTGCGGATCGTGATTTCGACCTCGGAGTCGTCGTCTTCGTGGTCATCCATCGAAAACCGGAAACCATCGTCGGCGTCGATCTCGATCCGCATCTCGAACGGCAGCCCCTTGAGGTCGAAATCGTCGTCGTCGAACCACTCCATCTCCGGGAGCTTGCCCTCCCAGTCCTTGAGCATCTCCTTGATTTCGTCGGGCAGACGATCGAGTCGCCCCTGCGGGATGAACATCGCGTTTCCGTGCGGCCCCAGGCGCAAACGGTGCCCGAAATACTTCTCGATCTGATCGCGGAAACGCTGGCCGCGTTCCTTGTACTTGAACTTGATCTCGGCCTCCCGGTCGCGCCGTGCGGGTGTAATCTTCAGTGTGCGCTGCTGGCCGGCGTGGATCACGACCAGATCGACAATCTTGCCGGGGCCGGTTTCGCGAATTGCCCGAGCCAGGTCATCCATCGAAGCGATGGGGCGGCCGGCAAACGACACCACCACGTCGAAGCGCTCCAGCCCCGCCTTGTCCGCCGGACTGTCGGCGACCACGTTCGCAATCATCAGCCCTTTGCGTCCGAGATGGGCCGCCAGCGCGGGCGGCACCATCGTCACGCGCACCCCGATCCATACGTCCGGAATGTTCTGATCACAGGTGGCGTCATGGTTCTGGTCGCGGTCCTCGTCGTCGACGAGCACGATCGCGTGCGCCTTTACCCCGAGCTCTCCTCCCGCGTCGGCCAGCCGCACGACCGCCAGACACGGTTGCCCGTTCCCGCAGGGTGGCGCGAGCACGTTGCCCAGCCCGGACCACAACAGCACGATGGCGCATGATACGGAAAGCATCATGTCAACCTCCTAGAAATCTCTTGCCAGTTGAACGGCTCGCTTGGGCACTCGATTCACTTCGATCACCAGGTATTCGCCCGGTTTCTCGCTGGGCACCACGATCCAGCGTGTTTCCGCGGGCTTGTCCGCGGTGGCCGTCGTGGCTTCGTAGTCGTCCCCCGCGACATACGAATCACCCGCCGTCGGTGGCGGGGCAAACCACGACGTACTCGCGGCCGCTGCCGGCGTGCTCCTGTGTGCCGGCGAGAAGTTCGTCTTCCCCGTCGGGCCTTGCCAGATCAGCAACCCCACGCACGCGGCGGCAGCCAGCCCCGCCGCCCGCAACGCCCGTCGCCGCTTGGGCCAGGTCGTCCGTCCTGCACGCTCCCCCGCCACGACGCCGCGCAGGGCCAGGCGCAACGCGTCGTCGATCTCGCGGGTTTGTCGATAGAGCCGGGCGGCTTCCGGATCGTCCCGCAATCTCCGCTCCAGCGCGCGCCGCTCGCGCGCGGTGGCCTCGTGATCGAGATAGCGCGAGATCAGGCGTTCCAGATCGTCGGCGGGGCGTTTCATGGTTTCACCTTGTCCTTGAGCATTTCTCGTAACAGGCGTCGGGCTCGCACGAGCCTGGTCTCCACTGCATCGAGCGACAGACCCAATACCTCTCCGATCTCCGCGTAGCTCCAGTCTTGCAGGTGCCGCAGCACGAACGGCTCGCGATACAGCGCCGGGAGCGATTCGACCGCCTGGAGCAGCATTTCCCGCGTTTCCGTGTCGGCTGTCGAGCGAACCGGACCGGCGCCCCGCCGATCGCTCACATCTTCTGCAACCGCTTCCAGCCCGACCATCCGACGCGATCGACGCTCTTGTGACGCGTCTACCGCGACGTTGCGCGCAACGGTGTACAGCCATGATCGGAGACGGCGAGGGTCGTTGAGCGACCCGATGCGTTGCCAAACACGCGTCCAGACCTGCTGAGCGACGTCGTCCACCAGGTCCCGCCGCCCGGTGACTCCGTAGATGACCCCGCGCATCCAGCCCTCGTGAGCGCGGATCAGCCGATCCGCGGCACCCCGGCTGCCGCGCTGCGCCTCGCGTACCAAGGCCTGCGCCATCTCGACGTCGACGGTGGCGTGGGTCATTCCATCAAGAATAGACCTTTTCGCGGACAAAATCATGACAAAAAACTATAGCGGGCACCACGCGTCACGGCACTACGCGAAGCTGGCCAAGCCTCGTGCACCAACGCCGGCGGCATCCCGCAAACCGGGACACCCGCACGCGGAGCATGGCTCCCCCCCTTCTGGGGCTGCGGGGACGCGGAAAATGCGCTTCGTCACGCCCGGCCGGTGGATGAGCTTCAACCGCCATGGTTCCGCCCCCGATAACAACTACCGGACCGCGGCAGCCCCCGGGGCTCTCCAACCGGGGCGGACCGGCTACACCAGCCCCGGCGCTGCGCCGGGAGAATCGGACGACGCCCATGGCGGAAGTACTCGATCAGAGCGAAATCGACGCTTTGCTGAACGCCGTCCAGGCTGAGGACACCGAGACCCCGGAAACGCCCGCCGGGGGGGCGGATGCGACGAGTGGGGCGGAAACGGCGGTCGCGCGCCGCCCGACGCTGTTTACGGACATCGAAGCGCACATCTATGACTTCAAGCGTCCCGAGCGCGTCAGCAAGGACCAGATCCGCGTCATTTCGTCGATTCACGAGGTCTTCGCGCGTAACTTCGGGGCGACCCTCTCGGGTATGCTCCGCACGATCATCGACGTGCGTGTCGTCGGCGTCGAGCAGCTTACGTACAACGAGTTCATCCACTCGCTGCCCAACCCGACCTGCTTCATGGTGCTCCAGGCGCCCCCGCTCGAAGGCCAGATGTGTCTCGAAATCAGCCCGCTGATCGTCTATCCATTCGTGGATCGGCTGCTCGGCGGCGACAACGGCAACCTCTACATCCCGCAGCGACCGCTGACTTCCATCGAGTGGCGGCTCATGGACCGGATCGTCGGCCGAGCGCTCGAACAGCTTTCCGACGTCTGGCGAAACCTGATCGAAACGCACTTCGAGGTCGTCGAACACGAGAGCAACCCCCAACTCGTGCACATCGTCGCCCCCACCGAGGTGGTCGTGTTCATCACGTTCGAGATCAAGCTCGGGCGGACCGCCGGCACGATGAGCCTGTGCATCCCGTTCAACACGATCGAATCGGTCCTGACGCACATGACCAGCCAGTCGTGGTTCTACAAGCCCAAGCCCGCGACACAAAAACAGCAACAGCGCCTGCTGCGAAACCTGGTCAAGTCGCCCGTGGGGTTGACGGCGTATCTCGGACAAACGCGCGTGCGGCTGAGCGATCTCCGCAACCTTCAGATCGGCGACTTGCTGCCGCTGAACAAACGCGCCAGTGCCGAGCTGATCCTGCAAATCGCCGGCCGAACCAAGTTCGCCGGCCGCGCCGGTCAGGTCCGCGGCCAGAAAGCCTTGCGCATCACACGGCGGGCGGCGATCGACGAGTTGCTCTAGCCCGCGGGCGGTCGCTCGCGGGGTGTTCCGCGCGGGGCCTGGCAACCCCTCACGACGTGAGATACACGTCAAAACGAACCAGCTTGCTGCGGATGGTCAGGCTCGGATCCGGCGCGAGCGGCGGCGCGCGAGGGGTCCGCTTGACCACCACCCGCTCGCGGGCCACCCGTCGCGCCACAGCCACCAATGTCGATGCGTCCGCGTCATCCCCCACCAACCGCCGCAAGATACACATCTCCTTTTTCGGTTTGGCCGTCTTGCCGCGCGGCGGAAACATCGGGTCGAGATACACCACGGCGGGCCGCTCGCGCGGAGCGAGGGCGGTGAGCACGTCGGCCGCATCGCCGATCCGTAGCCGCAGGCGTTGCCGAACGGGACCGGGCTCCAGCCGCTCCCATGCGTCGCGAAGCATCACCCCCAGCACCGGGCTACGTTCGATCGCCACCACCGGGCATCCCAACGTGGCCAACCACAGCGCGTCGCGCCCCAGCCCCGTCGTGGCGTCGATCACCGCCCGTGGACCTTTCTTCAACCCCACGGCTCGTGCCAGCGGCTGGCGGCGCGAGGCCGTGGCCAGTCGGTGCCGGGCGGCACCTCCCGCGCACCAATCCACCCGAATCCCCCGCGGAGCACCCCGGCCGGCAGCGCGCAGCTCCAGCCCGTCGAGCGCAACGACGAGCAGCAATTCGCAATTGGTCGCATCCCCCGCCACGATCGGGCATCCCAGCTCCGCCGCGAGTGCCCGCGCCCGCCTCCGAATCGCCTGGTCCTCGCCGACGGCCCATACGCCGATCCGTGGTGCGGCTCCGGGCGATGACGGAAG
>JALSRY010000341.1 GCA_026984555.1 Phycisphaerae bacterium | reverse complement strand
GATGACCTTGTGCGCTCCCGGACGAGCCCGGCTGGACTGGAGCTCGACGATCGCCTGCCCCAGGCCCGCACCGATGTTCGTGGCCCGGTCGTAATGACCCGACTGGCGCTGGTAGAGCCGCTCCGGAACCGACTGGAGGTCGTCGGTGAGGTCGATCTCGTGCCGCGAGGAAGTCGCGAACACCTCCAGCGAAATGTGGTCCAAGCTGTCCAAGGCGTCGATCACATCGGCCAGCGTCTGGACCGCGTCCTTGACCGCGCGGAGCGGCTGCTGCGGGGTGGCCCACAGGTTGTTCGTCTCCCACGAACACGGCTCGCTGTCGAGCAGGAAATTCGTGAACGTCTTGAGCCCGTAGTAGTAGCGGAACTCGCCCCGGCTGCTGCTCTGCATCCAGTTGATGTAGCTGGTCCACGACCAGTCGACGCGGAAGCTCGGCTTCGGCCGCCAGATCATCTCGTTGTTCTCGACGCGGTCGTCGCCGTCGCCGCCCGAGTGTGCCGCACCCGGCTTGCCACTCCGCCACTCGGCGAGGCCGAGCATGACGGCGACGCGGTTGCGCCACAGGCTGCTGCTGTCGTCGTGAGAAGAGTCGCTCAACGCGGCGATTTCCTCGCTGGTATAGCCCCGCGAGGCGACGTCGGCGAGCAGGTCCGAGTCGGTGGTGTCGTGGTGCCGACGGATGTACCACAGCCCCGGATCGCTCGAGACGCTGTACGAACCGGGCAACAGCGCGTCGCCCCAGGTGTCCATCGCCCCGATCGCCGGCCCGGTATCGGAAGCGTACTCGGTTTCGGTTTCCGCCCCCGGCAGATAAGGCCGCGACGGCTCGGGACCATCCAGCGCCGCCCAGATGTCGCGCGTGTTCGCGTAGCCGCCGTCGCTACGATTCCAGAACCGCAACTGGCTGTCCCAGTTCATCGAGTTGGACAGGTCGATCACGATCGCGATATCGCGGGGAACCAGCACCGCGGACGCCCGCGCCTGGAGGTCGCGCGAGTCATGACCCAGGAACCGCGCGAACATGAGCTGGATCGGCCCGCCCGAGGATCCCTGCGATCGACGCACCGTGACCCGCACCGCGTCGTACACGCTGCCACCCGGTTGGAATCCGAAGCGCCCGCTATCGGGCATGTAGACCGACCGCCCCAGCTCGACGTCGCTGTCCGAGGCGAGATCCTGGACATGACGCAGAACGTAGTTGCGCTCGATGATCTGCCGGGCGCCCTGGATGGCCGCCGTCTCCGGATCGAGCAACACGGTCTGGTTCGGATCGTTGGGATCCTGCGCCTCGGCCCCGACGAGCTGCCCCGCCGCCGCGAGCGCGGCCGCGTCGGCGGTGCGTTGCAGCTCCGCCTGCGCCTGGTACAGCGCCCCCAGATCCACGGACAAGGCGGCCATGCCCATGACAACCGTCATGGATATGGCCAGGTAGACGGCAACCGCGGCCCGCCGCAGTCGTCGGCGCGCATGGAGCTTCTTGTGTGACATCTTTCCACCTCCGCAATGCTTCCAACCCCAGGAACACCCGCATGACCGCGGGTGTCCGCCGCAGGGCTCGCGCCGCAGCGCGATACCCTGCCGCGTGACCAATCCCGTTTCGTCTACTTGCCTTCGGCTCCTCCCGACGGCCCCAGCGGACCGCGCAGCCGCATGGCTGTCATGTCGTCGTCGTACAGCTCGGACGGACGCACCGGCCAGTTCTGGTGCAGCCGCGGTCGCAGCGCGGGCAACTCCTTGCCCGCCGCACCCTCGATTTCGCCCATCAGGTACAGCTCGAAGTCGTTGGGCGCCACGTGGTTCGCACCCGGCACGCACGTGACCTGGCTGGGCGACACCGGACTGACGAGCTCGGGCGTCACGAGCACGACCAGCTCCGACTCTTCCTTCTGATACTGCACCGAGCGAAACAGCGATCCGAGCACCGGCACGTCGCCCAAGCCGGGTACCCGCCGAACGATCGCCCGCGTACGCTCGTTGAGCAAACCACCAATCGCCAGCGTTTCGCCGGGACCGATCTCGACGTTGGTCTCTACGCGCCGCGTCGCGAACCCCGGCACCGAGACCCCGCCGAACGTAACCGCGTTGGTCAGATCGGGCTCGCTCACCTCCGGCGCGACGTTGAGGCGAATCTTGTTGTCGGCCAGCACCGCGGGCGTGAAATTGAGCCGCACGCCGAACTGCTTCCATTCGATCTTGATCCGGTCGTTCGTGACGATCGGAATCGGGATTTCACCACCGGCCAGGAAACTCGCTTCCTGTCCGTTGAGCGCAACCAGGTTGGGCTCGGCCAGGACGCGCAACATGCCGTTTTCACGCAACGCCTGCACGAACACCTGCATCTGGGCCCGCGGAAACGCGAGGCTCAGCGTCGTACTGCCGGTCACCGGGATGCCGTTTTGCCCGACCAGAAACGGCATGTTCGCCGTCGCCACCGCGCTACCCGGCACCCCGATGTCCGACGGGTTGATCCCGTCCAGGTTGCTCAGAAACGGGGCGTCGCGAAAGTTCTCACCGGCCATCCAACCGTTGAACCCGAGTTGGCGAATCGCCCGGCGGTTCACCTCTGCCACCGTCACCCGCAGCAATACCTGCTGCGTACCCGCCACCTGCATCTGGTTGATGACCCGCGACGAGAACACCTTGGCGATTTCCATCACCCGCGCCGCCGACTCGGCGTCGGGCACGCGCCCGGTCAGCACCACCGCATCGAGCAACGCATGAACCTTCACACGCGACCGCGGCACCGCCGTCCGTATGCTCGCCTTGAGCCGGTCCAGCTCCAGGTCCACCGCGACATCGAAAACCCGCTGCGTGTTCCCGTCGATCCACACGATCATCTGCGTCGTGCCGAACGACTTGCCCGTCACCAGAATCTGCTGCGGCGAGATCGCGTTGACTTCCGCGAACTCCGGCTTCGCCAGCCGCACCTCACGCACCGGCACGCT
>JALSRY010000340.1 GCA_026984555.1 Phycisphaerae bacterium | reverse complement strand
CATGCGGCACGGGCCGTTGGCGGCAACCCCGTTCGTGAACCGGCGGGTTGGGGGAGTGGGCGTCCTGGGAGCCGAGTGGCCCGCGAAACCGGCGTTCAGCGCGAGGCTGCAAGACCGGGCCATGCCAGGGCGGCGGGTGGCGTCATCTGCCATCGGGCATTCGGCATTCGGCGGGCATGCGGATAGAATAGCCGCTTCGTTCGCGCCGCCGGGAGGTGCACGGGCCGAGGGAGGCTGGCCCCGGCTCGCCCGACGATGGCACACCGGTGGTGCGGGGGCGTGGTGGTCGGTCTGCGCGCCGCCGGCTGCCGGTCGTTCGAGGAGCGCAGGAAGAAGAGATTGACCGTGACAAGATCGGCCGCCGAGATTCGCAGAGAGTTCATCGAGTTTTTCGAGCAGCGGGGTCACACGTTCGTTCCCGGGTCGCCGGTGATTCCCTACGACGACCCCACGCTGTTGTTTACCAACGCCGGCATGAACCAGTTCAAGGACGTGTTCCTGGGGACGGGTACGCGGCCCTACGTGCGCGCGGTCAACAGCCAGCCGTGTATTCGCGCGGGTGGCAAGCACAACGATCTGGACGATGTCGGGCGTGACACATATCACCACACGTTTTTCGAGATGCTCGGCAACTGGTCGTTCGGTGATTACTTCAAGAAGGATGCGATACGTTGGGCGTGGGAGTTGCTGACCGAGGTTTGGGGGTTGGACAAGAGCCGGTTGCACGCCACCTATTTCGAGGGCGATGCCGCCGAGGGGCTCGAACCGGACGATGAGGCTCGCCGGCTTTGGGCCTCGGAGACCGACATCGACCCCGACCACATCCACCCTGGAGACAAGAAAGACAACTTCTGGGAGATGGGCGAGACCGGGCCGTGCGGGCCGTGCAGCGAGATTCATATCGACCTGACCCCGGACAAGAGCGGCGCAGCGCTGGTGAACACCGGCGATGCGCGCGTCATCGAGATTTGGAATCTCGTGTTCATCCAGTTCAACCGCGACGCGGCCGGCAAGCTCACGCCGCTGCCCGCCCAGCACGTCGATACGGGGATGGGTTTCGAACGCGTGACCGCGCTGCTCCAGGGCAAACGCAGCAACTACGACACCGACATCTTCGCGCCGTTGTTCGACGCCATTCGCGACGTGACCGGCGCACCGCCCTACGGTGTGCCGCGGACCACCGCCGCGGGGGATGGGCGGCCCGACATGATCGACGTCTCCTACCGCGTGATCGCCGACCACATCCGCTGCCTGACGTTCGCGATCAACGACGGCTGCGTGCCCGACCGCGAGGGGCGCGGATACGTCTTGCGGCGCATCCTCCGCCGGGCGGTGCGCTACGGCTGGCAATGCCTGGACATGCACGAGCCGTTCTTGTGCAAGCTCGTGCCGGCGGTGGTCGATTCGTTGGGCGACGCCTTTCCCAAGCTCCGGGAAAAACCCGACCAGATCGCCGAGATCATCCGCGGGGAGGAGGAGTCGTTCGACCGCACGCTCGAACGCGGCATCGCCCTGTTCGAGCGGGCCGCGGAAGTCGCGACCACGGACCATCACGGCGAAATCCGCGGCGAAGACGCCTTCAAACTCCACGACACCTACGGGTTCCCGATCGACCTGACCCAAATCATGGCGGAAGAGAAAGGGTTGACTGTCGATGTCGCCGAATACGAACGGTTGATGGAACAGGCCCGGCAGCGGGCCCGGGCCGGCGGCAAGGCCGACCTGACGCCACACGAGCTGATCAGCGCCGAACTCGTCACGCCCCTGGGAGCGACCGACGAAGCGCCCAAGTACGAGACCGACAAACTCGCCGCCCGCGTCGTCGGCATCGTGCGAATCGGCGACGACCGCACGGTCCGGCTGCTCGGCAAGGAGGAAACGCTCCAGGTCGGCGAAAGCGCCGGGCTCATTCTCGACAAAACCTGTTTCTACGCCGAGCAGGGCGGGCAGATCGGCGACAAGGGAGAGATCAAGAGCCCGGCGGTACGCTTCGATGTCGAAGATACGCAGCGCTACGCCGACACGATCGTGCATTTCGGCACGCTGGTCATGGGAAGCATCCGCGCCGGCGATGAGCTGGAGCTGCGCGTGGATCGTCACCGCGACGAGACCAAGCACAATCACACCGCGACCCACCTGCTCAACTGGGCGCTGCGCGAAGTCCTGGGCGATCATGTGCAGCAGAAAGGTTCGCTCGTCGATCCGGACAAGACCCGTTTCGATTTTTCGCATCCGCGCGCGCTGACACCCGACGAAATCGAGCGGGTCGAGATTCTCGTCAACGACAAGATCGCGCAGGGACTGCCGGTTCACGACAAATACGTACCCCAAACCGATGCCCTGAAAATTCACGGGTTGCGCGCGGTCTTCGGCGAGAAATATCCCGACACCGTCCGCGTGCTCTCGATCGGTACGCCGGTCGACGAACTGCTTGCCCATCCCGACAACCCGGCGTGGCGAGACGTTTCCATCGAGTTCTGCGGGGGGACACACGTCGCAAACACCGCCGAAATCGAGCAATTCGCGATCGTGGCCGAGGAAGCGGTCGCCAAGGGCATTCGGCGGGTCGTCGGCGTCACCGGGTTGGCTGCGCAGATGGCTGCGGAAATCGGTGCCGGCCTGCTCGAACGGGCACGCTCGCTGCTCGAAGCGGCCAGAGCGACTTCGAAAGAGTCGAGCGGGGATCTGGGCGAGCAGATCGCGGAACTGCAACGGTCGGCCAGCGGGGCCACGCTGCGGGCGGTCGATCGCATGAAACTGCGCAAGATCATGGCCGAGCTGCAAAAGACGCTCAAGAAACGCCACAAGCAGCAGGCCAACGCTGCGAAAGGAGCCTTGGCCGAGCAGGCCGCCGCGCTGCTCGAACAAGCCGAGTGCGTCCGCGACACGAGGCTCGTCGTTGCGGCGGTGCCCGACCGGCCGCTGGATCAGCTCAAGACGCTGGC
>JALSRY010000339.1 GCA_026984555.1 Phycisphaerae bacterium | reverse complement strand
GCAAGAAGGCCAAGGCCCTCAAGGTCGAGGAGAAGGCCGTCGAGCTCGCGAAAAAAGACGGCAGGGATCCGCAAATGACCGCCGATCTCGAAAAGCGACTCAAGATGTTCCGCGAGAACCCGTAGCAGACGCCGCTCGATTGCGGCGGATTGCACACCAACGGCCGGCGTGTCGGTGTCGAACCCCGCGGTTCGGTGCCGCGCGCCGGTACGACGATCTGGATCGTCGCGTTTCGATCCCGTTTCCCGACCGACTTGATACCCATGAACCATACCCACGAGCCACCTCCGACACCGGCTTCCGCCGACGGTAAAGCCGCGGCTTTCGACTGGCGTGCGCTCTGGCGGCGAATCGGACCGGCCGGGCCGCTCGCGTTGATCGCGAGCACGCTGCCCGCGGTCGGCGGGTTTCTGCTATTGTCTCAGCTCGAACGGTTCGGGCCGTGGCTCGCCGGCCACGACGGGATGGGTGTGACGTTTTATGTGGTCGGCTTCGCCGTGCTCGCGGGACTGGCGCTGCTGCCTACGTATGCCCAAGCCGTGCTCGGGGGGTGGGCGTTCGGCAGCGTCTTGGGTTTCGCGGCCGCGATGGCCGGCTTCGGCGGAGCGGCACTGGTGGGATTCGGTGTGGCCCGGCGGGCTTCGGGCGATCGGGTGGTCGATGTCATCGAGTCGAACGCGAAATGGAAAGCGGTCTACCGCGCGCTGGTGCGGAGCGGATTCTGGCGGACCCTGTTGATCGTCACCCTCGTTCGGCTGCCGAGCTCGCCGTTTGCCCTGACCAACCTGGTGATGGCGGCGACGCGGGTTTCGCTGCCGGCGTATATCCTCGGTACCTTGCTCGGGATGGCGCCGCGTACCCTGGCGGCGGTCGTGATCGGCGCGCACTTGTCCACGCTGGATTTCGGGCAGGCACGCAACCTGTGGCTCATGGGGGTGGGGGTGGCCGGCATCCTCGTCGTCCTTGCAATCATCGGGCAGATCGCCAACAACGCCTTGGCGCGGGTCACGGCCGAGCGGGAGTGAAATGCTCCCGGCGCGGGGCACGGGACGCCGCGGGGTGTAGTTCGGCTGCTCAGAACAGCTTCGCGACGATGTCCTGCAACGCGGCCTCTTGCGACTCGATCGATTCGATCAGGCGGATTTGCGTGCGGCAGCGGTCGAGGTTCTGGTCCGGGCGGGTGATTCTGTAGTAACGGTCGCCGGCGAGGTAGTCGGCCAGGAAGCGCACGGCTTGTTCGAGAGTAATCAGTTTGCCGGCGGTAACAAGGTGTTTTCGCTCGGCGGGCGTGAGGATGCCCCCCGCCTCGGCGACGTAGCCGCGCGCCAAGGCCGCGAACAGTTCGGGTTGCAGCCCCACTTTCGACAGGTCGGTCTCGTCTTCGTCGCTGGGACTGGTCATCGAGCGGACCATGTCACCGAAATCGAACAGCGACAACCCCGGCATCACGGTATCCAGATCGACGACGCACAGCCATTCCTCACGCTCGCGGTCCAGGAGCACGTTGCTGATCTTGGCATCGTTGTGGACGATGCGTTCGGGGATGTGTCCTTGCCGCTGGAGATCGAGCAACACACTTGCCAGCCCGCGGCGGCCGCGGAGAAACGCGATTTCGTCGCGAGTACGTGCGACCCGCCGGCAGGGATCCTCCGCTACCACGCGGTCGAATGCGTCGAACCGCGTGGGGGTATGGTGGAAATCGGGGATCGTCTCGACGAGCCGGGGGCCGTCGTAATTCGCCAGGAGCCGCTGAAACGCACCAAAAGCCAGCCCGGCCTGCTCGGCCTGATGCGGGTCGGTGACGGCCAGCGGGGCGCGGGCGTTGTCGATGTGGCGGATCAGCCGCCAGACACCGCCGGCGCGGCGCACGCACCAGCGACCGTCACGGGTTGGCAGAAGGGTCAGCACCCGGCGGTCGATATCCGCGACGCCGGCGCGCTCGAGCCCCGCCCGGATGTGCGCCGTGACCAGGTGGATGTTCTCGACGACGTCGCGGGGGCGCGGAAACACGCGGTCGTTGATCCGCTGGAGGATGAACCGCTCCACGTCGTCCGCAGCAGCGCAGGTGAGCACGAACGAATCGTTGATATGGCCGCCGGGAAGGGGTTCGATCCGTGTGATGGGGCCGGGCAAGGCGTAGGCGGCGGCTGCGTGGCGTACCGCAACCGTGGTGGGATCGGGATTCACGCCCAAAGCCTTTCCGGGTAGCGGCCGGCCTGAACGAGCTCGCGGATCATCGCGACGACCCGCGGCTTGTCCTCGGGATAGGTCACGCCACACCACTTGTCCTGTGTGGGGATGACCCGCATGCGCGCCTCGCCCGCGTCGATCAGCTCCTGGATGCCGACCGGGAGGTGGAACTCGGCGGTGGGCGAGTCGGCGTGTTGCTCGATGAACTGTGCGAACCGCGTGCGAAGCTGCTCGAAGAAAACCGGCCGGAAACCGAAGCAGTTCATGGATACAAGCGACTCGCCGGACACGATGTGCGGCTGGCCGTCGCTAAAGTAGATGGCATCCGCGCCGTGCGGGCGGATCCGGATCATCTCGGTGATGCGTTCGAGCCAACCGTCCGGCGTAGAGCGACACACGCCGCGGTTGACGTGGCCGGCGTCACTGAGCGTGTCGCGCAGGATGTACGCGACGAGCACATGCGTGGGAATGTCGCCTTCGTCGGGTTCGGTCAACGCCGTCGCGAGCACCTCGAACGCGCCGGCCCCGTAGAAGTCGTCGGCATTGATGACGCCGAAAGGTTCGCGGACTTCCGGCTCGGCGGCGAGGACGGCGTGGGCCGTCCCCCAGGGCTTGGTGCGGTTCGGCGGGGGGGTGAAGCCGGCCGGCAGGGCGTCGAGGCGCTGGAAGGCGTAGGCCACCGGCAGGCGGTTCTCGTAACGCGAACCGATTTGTTCGCGGAATACACCTTCCATGTCCGGCCGAATGACGAAAACCACGCG
>JALSRY010000338.1 GCA_026984555.1 Phycisphaerae bacterium | reverse complement strand
CACCCGACCGCGCCCTCGACTACCTCGCCAACGACTGGCTCCGTTACCAGGCCATCTCTGGGCGATTGTGGGGCCGCTGCGGCTATTACCAGCAAAGCGGCGCCTTCGGCTTTCGCGACCAGCTACAGGATTCCCAGGTCTGGCTCGAAACCGAGCCCGAGCATTGCCGAGCGCAGATCAACCTGCATGCCCGGCACCAGTTCGCCGATGGCTCCGTCTATCACTGGTGGCACCCCCTCAGCGAGCAGGGACACACCACCCGCATGACCGACGATCTCCTCTGGCTCGCGTTCGTGACCGCCGCCTATATCCGCGAAACCGGCCGGTTCGAAGTCCTCGCCGACGAGACGCCGTTTGTCGATGACACGCAACCCGCGCCACTTCTCACCCACATCCTGCGCGCGTTCGAACGCGCCTTTTCCCGCACCAGTCCCCGCGGATTGCCCCTTATCGGCGCCGGGGACTGGAACGACGGGCTCAGCGCGGCCGGCTTGCGCGAACGCGGCGAGTCGATCTGGCTCGGACACTTCCTCGCCGGGCTGCTCGCCGACTGGACGCGAATCCTCCGGGCCTTCAGCAACACGGGAAAACCCCTGCCCGCCGACATCGACCAAACCCCCGATGCCCTCGCCCGGCAATTCGAACAACGCCGCTCGCGTCTCGTCGATGCCATCAACCAGCACGGCTGGGACGGAAACTGGTACATCCGCGCCACCCTCGACGACGGCTCCACCCTCGGCAGCGCCCACAACCGCGCCGGACGCATCTTCCTCAACGCCCAGACCTGGGCCATCCTCAGCGACGTGGCCGATCCCGAGCGAGCCCGACAGTGCTGGTCGGCGGTTCGCGAGCACCTCGTCACCGACGCCGGCGCGTTGCTCCTCGCACCCGCCTTCGACGAACCCCGCCCGGAAATCGGCTACATCACGCGCTATGCTCCCGGCCTGCGCGAGAACGGCGGCGTCTACACCCACGCCGCCACGTGGGCCATCGCCGCCGCGTGCAAGCTCCGCGACGCCGAAACCGCCGGACGCCTGCTCCACGCCATCAACCCCGCCAACAAAGACCCCGAACGCTACTGGGCCGAACCATACGTCACCCCCGGAAACGTCGACGGACCCGACTCCCCCTGTTTCGGCCGCGGTGGGTGGACGTGGTACACCGGCTCGGCAGCCTGGTTGCGCCGGGTCATCACACACTGGGTGCTCGGCGTGCGACCCGACTGGGACGGCCTGCGCATCGAGCCGTGCCTGCCGCCCGGCTGGAAGGAGGCATCACTGACGCGACCCTACCGGGGCGGCGTCTACGACGTCCACATCGTCCGTGATGCCGACCTGCCCGCCGGCGCGCATACCGCGGTAACGCTGGATGGCAAGCCGCTCGGCGGCAACGTCGTTGCCCCCGACGCCGAGCCCGGCCGAAAACACACCCTCGAGGTGCGCGTGCGCTGAAGCGGGCGGTCCCCGCGCCGGACTATCCCTTGATCCCCGTCGTGGCGATCCCCCGAATGAACGTGCGCTGCGCCAGCACGAACATGACAATCACCGGCAGCGTGATGAGCGTCGCCGCGGCCATGAGCTGGTTCCACGGCGTGTCCCCGGACTTGCTCTGGAGAAATTGCAGCCCCAACGCGAGCGTGAACTGGTCGCGGTGAACCAGGTAGATCAACGGACCGATCAGGTCGTTCCACACCGCCAGCACGTGAAAAAGGGCGACGACCGCCAACGCGGGCTTGGACAACGGCAGAATGATCCGCCAGAAACAGCCCCACGCCGAACAACCGTCCAGCAGCGCGGATTCCTCCAGCTCCTTCGGGATGCCCATGAAAAACTGGCGCAGCAGGAAAATGTTGAACGCGCTCCCGAACCACGCCGGTACCCACAGCGGCAGAAACGTCCCGATCCAGCCCAGCTCCTTGAAGATCATGTAGCTGGGAACCATGATGACCGGGAACGGAATCATCATCGTCGCCAAACATACCCCGAACATCACCCGGCGCCCCGCGAACTCGACCCGGGCGAAACCATACGCCGCGATCGCACTGCTCAGCACCATCCCGAGCACGCTCAACCCCGCGATGATCAGCGTGTTCCGCGCATACAGCACGAAATCGAACTGCTCGCTGCGCAGCACCTGGCGGAACGCGTCGAGCTGCGGCGCCTGCGGCAGGAAACGCGGCGGATACTGCATCACTTCGACGTCCGGCTTCAAGCTGACGCAGATCATCCACACCAGCGGCAGCACGAACCCCAGCGATACCACCAGCAACGTCCCGTACAACGCCACGCGCGCACCGGGACGGCGCACGGCGGCAAGACGCGAAACGTGCGGCACCTCACGCATTGCGATAATGCACCATCTTGCGGCTGGCCCAGAAAACCATCGCCGTCAGCAACAGGATGATCACGAACTGAATCCACGCCATCGCGCTCGCGTACCCCATCTTCAAGAAACGAAACGCGTTGTCGTAGAGATACATCGTGTAGAAATACACGGCCCGGTCGGGCCCCGGACGACCCCGCCACATCACGAACGGCAGCGCGAACACCTGCCACGTCCCGATGATCGCGATGATGACGTTGAACAGGATCACCGGGCTCAATCCCGGAAGCGTCACGTGCCAGAACTGACGCAACGCTGAGGCCCCGTCGATCCGCGCCGCTTCGTACAGCACCGCCGGAATATCCTGTAAACCCGCGAGATATATCACCACCGGCGCGCCCGTCAGCCACAGGCTCACCACCACCAGCGACAGCATCGCCCAGTGCGGCGAGTCCAGCCACGCCGGACCGGACACCCCCACCAGCCCCAACGCCTCGTTGACCAGCCCATACTCGGGGTTGAGCAGCCACATCCACACAACCCCCACCGCCACCAGCGGCACCACCGTCGGCACGAAAACGCACGCCCGGAAAATCGCCTGTCCCCGAGCCGGCGCATTCAGCAACACCGCC
>JALSRY010000337.1 GCA_026984555.1 Phycisphaerae bacterium | reverse complement strand
CGAGCTCGCGCCGGGGGGCGGCCCCACCGGGTTCCGGCGGCGGCTGCTACGGGGTGGTGCCGCCGGCTGCAAGACCGCCAAAGATGGGGTCAGTGCCGTTGTCACAGAACGGCGCAAACGTACAGAACGGATCGATGTTGGGACGAACGCCCGGACCGTCGATACCGGACCGCAGGAACTGGTACGCACGTGGGTCGCAGGCCAGGATCGTTCCGCACGGGTTGATCGAGTCGATCGCCGAGCGCGCCATGCCCAGCACATTGCAACCGCCAAGCTGGAAGCACGCCCCGGCCGCAATCGTCATCACAAACGTCAAGAAGGACTTACGTGTCCGCCGCATGAGAACCTCCGGCTATCGGCGTGTTGGTCAGGGAGTCGCCTGGGTCAGGTTGGGGCAATCCATGAACAGGGGAACAGGCTCACACAAATTGAAAAAGGTGCCCGATGTGCAATTGAACACGGAGCAAAAATCCAGCGAAGCCGCGAGCGATTGCCCGTAGAATTGCGCGCACCCGGATGGCGCAAGCCCGATCTGAAACAACGAGCCCGCCGCACACACCGCCAGTATCGCCATGTACTTCCTGCGTCGTTTCGACATACCGTGGACTCCACTCATTGGCCGCCTGTCGTACCCGTCTCGTCGGGCATGACCACTATATCCCCTTCCCACGTGCCCCATCAAGGCGTCCGGCGGCCGGCGAGCGCAAAAACTCGCCTTCCCGTCGAGCACACGCACCAGAATCTGCGTATGCGCCTTTTTTCCAACCGGAAGCTTCCGGTACCCCTGCCCGTTCATCCCCCCAAGACCGCCGCGATGTTCTCGCGTGTCACCGGCTGGACGATTCCGCCTTCGGTGATGATGCCGGTGATGAGCTCCGCCGGCGTGACATCGAACGCCGGATTGTGGCATGTCACGCCCGGCGCCACCACGTCGAGCCCGAATCCGCCACGCACTTCCTGTTCCGGGCGTTGCTCGATCGGAATCGCGTGCCCGTCGTTTACAGCGAGGTCAAAGGTGCTTCGAGGCGCCGCGACATAGAACGGGACGCCGTAGCGTGCGGCGGCGATGGCCACCCCCAGCGTGCCGATCTTGTTGGCCGTATCCCCGTTGGCGGCGATTCGATCGGCGCCGACGACCACGAGTTGCACGGCGCCGGCGGCGAGCAGGCTTGGGGCGGCGTTGTCGCACAACACGGTGACGTCGATGCCCGCGGCGTGGAGCTCGAACGCCGTCAGCCGCGCCCCCTGGAGCAATGGCCGGGTTTCGTCCGCGAAGACGCGAAAGCGCCTCCCGCGTTCGTGCGCCACGTACATCAGCGACAATGCCGTCCCCCAGGCGACGGTGGCCAGCGCCCCGGCGTTACAATGCGTCAGCACGGCGCCGGCTTCGGGAATCAGGTGCTCGCCACACTCGCCGATCCGCCGGCAGACAACGGCATCTTCGCGCGCCATCGCGTGTGCTTCGGCGAGCATCGCCGCCAGAAGGCTCCGCGTGGACGTGTCGGGCGACTGCTGCGCCGCTGCGCGCATTCGCCGCAGCGCCCAGGAGAGATTCACCGCGGTCGGGCGTGACGAATCGAGGAACTCCGCGACTTCGCGCATGCGCGTGAGAAAAGCATCGCGGGGTTCGTCGCGTCCCGCCCGCGCGCCCAGGTACAGCCCGTAAGCCCCCGCCACGCCGATCGCCGGCGCTCCGCGCACGCACAGCTCGCGAATCGCCTTCCAAACGGTCTGCGCGTCGCGGCACTCGCGGAACACGACCTCGCGAGGCAAGCGTGTCTGGTCGAGCAGCCGCAGGAAGCCATCGTCCCCGCCGACCCACTCGATCGTCCGCGGCAATCCCGGTGGGCCATAGGCGACGTCCGGGGGCGTGTCGTGGTGTTTGCGCGCGTCGCGCGTCGGGCGGCAGGGCATATCGCCGACGGTCATGTTCCGGCTTCCTCAATCAAAAAGCGCCGACCGGGACCCAAACACCGCCACGGCCCCGGACCGACGCACCTCGCGGAAACGATCGTTGCATGAGGGTGCAGGGACTCGAACCCTGGACCCACGGCTTAAAAGGCCGTTGCTCTACCGACTGAGCTACACCCTCGTCGACCGGCTGACACCGAGCCCTGCCCGACCGCTGGCGGGGTCGACCGCGACCCCGGACACGACACGAATCGAGCTGCGGCCAGCGGATTATAGTGCGTGCTGCTCGATCCTCAATACGGCAACCGCGGACGCGGGGTGCCGCTGTCACGGATGCAGCGGCGTAATCGCGAGACGAAGCGGGTGTTCATCGAGGGTGACATCGACGATGTGGTCTCCGGCGGGCTCGCCGAACTCGATCCGCTCGATGAGACATTCGCGTTGCACGATTTCGGCGTGTTTTCGCACGATCTGCGCGAATTCGTCGCCGACGGCGACACGAAGCGTGATGCGGGCTTCGTAGGGCAGTTCCATCTTCTTGCGCAAGCTCTGCACGTGGTGGATCAGCTCGCGCATGAGTCCCTCTTCGCGCAGCTCGGGTGTAAGCTCGGTACTGACGACCACGACGCCGACCCTGCTCTGCGCCGCGGACCACCCCTCCTTCGGTTCGAGGCGAATGTCCACGTCGTCCCGCGTGAGTGTGACGGGCTTGCCATCGACGGTCAGCGGCAATGCCTCGCTCTCGAGCAGCGTCTTGCGGGCCGCGGCCGGATCCTCGAGTGCTCCCAGTGCCTTGCCGACCGCGGGCGCGAGCTTGCCGAACTTCGGTCCCAGCGATTTGAAGTTGGGTTTGACCTGGTAGCGCACATACTGGTCGGCGTCGCGCGTGAACTCGACGTGTTTGACGTTGAGTTCTTCGGCAATCAGGTCCGCGTAAGCTTTCAAGCGGGATTCGTACTCCGACCACGCCAGGATGACCTCGACGCGCGCGAGCGGCTGGCGCACCTTGAGCTTGGCGCCGGTGCGCGCCGCCCGGCCGGTCGAGACGAT
>JALSRY010000336.1 GCA_026984555.1 Phycisphaerae bacterium | reverse complement strand
AGTAGCGGTGCAATAACAGCACAAGCACGCCGGCGGCGATCAGGCCGAGTGCGCCCCCGACGGCCGCCGTCGTGGATACACCGACGAGCAGGTGCCCGACGCTGCCCTGCCCCCCGGCCAGGGCTTCGAAGACGAGTACGGCGGCGACGGCACCGACCGGGTCGATGGCGATGCCCTCCCACATCAGGATCGGGCTGAGCGCGCCCTCGGGTCGCATGACCCGGAGCATCGGGCCGATGACGGTCGGCCCGGTGACCATCAGCACCGCGCCCAGCAAGGCGGCCAGTCCGGCTCCGAGCCCGAACAGCACGTGCGCCGTCAACGCGGTCAGTATCCCGGTCAGCGGCGCGCCGATCAGCAGCAGGTTGCGCACGACACCGCCGACGCGCGGCAGGTCGCGCACGCTGAGGCTGAGGCCGCCTTCGTAGAGGATCAGCGCGACGGACAGGGAGACGAAAGGAAACAGCAGGTCGCCGAAAAGCGCCTCGGGCCGAACGAGCCCGGCGACGGGGCCGGCGAGAATGCCGAACAGCAGCAGGAGCAGGATGGAAGGCAGCCGCAGGCGGGCCGCGATGAACTGGGCGCTGATCCCCAGCACGATGATGGCGGTCAGACCCAGCAGTGCGGCATCAGGCACGCGCGGAATCCTCCGGGCGCGTCGTCATCCGGCGGGTTCTGCGGCACGCGCCCCCACGCCGCCTCAGAGCTTGTTCGCGATCCATCGTTCGAGTCGGCCGATGGCCTCGGAGTCGCGGATCTGGTGCGGCGGGTGTTTCATTGCGAAGGCCGAGATTTCCTCGAGCGGGCCGCCGATGCCGCGGTCGAGGGCCAGCTTGGCGCAGCGGATGGCGTCGATGGCCACGCCGGCGCTGTTGGGCGAGTCCTCGACGCTCAAGCGCACTTCGAGGTTGCAGGGTACGTCGCCGAAGCCGCGCCACTCCATGCGGATGAAGCAGACCTTGTTGTCTTTCTGCCAGGCGACGTAATCGGACGGGCCGATGTGGATATTCTCGGGGTCGAGCGGGTGGTCGAGCTGCGACTGGACCGATTGGGTCTTGCTGATGCGCTTGGTACGCAGGCGCTCCTGTTCCAGCATGTTGAGAAAGTCGGTGTTGCCGCCGGTGTTGAGCTGGTAGGTGCGGTCGAGCCGCACCCCGCGGTCGCCCATCAGGCGGGCGAGCACGCGGTGGGTGATGGTGGCACCGAACTGGCTCTTGATGTCGTCGCCGACGACGGGCACGTTCTTGGCGCGGAAGCGCTCGGCCCACTCGGGATCGGAGGCGATGAAGACGGGCATGCAGTTGACGAACGCGACGCCGGTATCAAGGGCCGCCTGGGCGTAGAACTGGGTGGCCTCTTCGGAGCCGACGGGCATGTAGCAGACGAGCACGTCGGCCTTGCTGTCGCGCAGCACGCGGGCGACGTCGCACGGTTTTTCGTCGGCGATGCGGAAGGCATGGTCCTCGGGGTAGCGGGCCATGTGCTCGGCGATGCCGTCGAGTACCGGGCCCATCTGCACCGTCACGCCCGTGGCGGGTAGCTCGCGCTGAAAGATCGTGGTGCAGTTGGGGGGCGCGAAAACCGCTTCCTCGACGGGCTTGCCGACCTTTCGGCGATCCACGTCGAACGCCGCGACGATCTTGATGTCGCCCAGCCGGTAGCCGCCCAGCTCGGGGTGCAGCAGTCCGGCCGTGTCCACAGAGCCCTTGTCGGTGTAGTACGTCAGGCCTTGGATCAGCGCGCTGGCGCAGTTGCCAACGCCCGCAACCGCCAACCGGATCTTGCTCATGTTCAAACCCTCTTACTTGGCCGTATCTGCGCCTATCTTCTCGGATTTCCGAGGAAATACAAGCGCTAGCGGGATTCTCCCATCCTCTGGTCGAATTCGCCCGGGGGCAGCCCCGACGCGACATCGCCGAGCGCCTCGCGGTCGAGAATCCGAATCCGCTGCGGCGCGATCAGCTCGATCAGCCCGCACTGTTCCAAGCGTCTGAGCGTGCGGGAAAGCGTTTCGCTGGTCAAGTTCAGGTGGCTGGCCAGATCTTTCTTGAGCACGGGCAAGGCGAACGCTTCGCCCGTCCGGTTTCCCTCCATGCGGAGCAGGTGGCCGGCCACCCGACTCACCGCGTCGCGCAAGACGATATCCTCGAGCAGCCCGACCAGCTCGCGTACCCAAAACCCCATCCCCTCGAGCAGTTGCAGGCAGAACGCGTGGCTCGACCGCAGCAGCGCCCGGAACGGCTCCGCCGGCGCCAGCACGCACGCCGTCTCCTCCAGCGCCTCGGCGAAAGCGGGGCAGTTGAAGCCGGCGATGACGGCGACTTCGGCGAAGGTTCCCCCCGGCGAGACGAAGTGTAAGACGTGTTCTTTGCCGCCCGGGCTGAGGCGATAAAGACGAACGCTGCCGCTGCTGACGACGAACAATCCGGGGCAGGTGTCGCCTTGGCGCAAAATGAGTTCGCCGCGGCGAAAGTGCACGGGACGGGCCAGTGTGGCGAGCTGCCCGAGGGTGTGTGTGTCTAACCGCTGGAACAGGCGGCAGTTACGAAGCGTTGCGCGAACAGGGTCTTCCACAGGATCACCGTGTGCGTTACGCCGGGTCGCCCGGTCGACGCCGCGAAGAAAAAAACGCCGCTTGATCCAGGTCAAGGCGGCCTGTGCGGCATTGTGCGAAACTATGGGCGTGGGAGCAAGGCATCCGGAGCGCCCCAGAGGCGCGAATAACGGAGGATCAGGATGATCCGCGAAATCGTCACGATCGACGAGGAGTTGTGCGACGGCTGTGGGATGTGCGTCCCGTCGTGTCACGAGGGTGCGATCCGCATCATCGACGGCAAGGCCCGACTCGTCTCGGAGAACCTCTGCGACGGGCTGGGGGCCTGCCTGGGGCATTGTCCGCGCGGCGCGATCCGCATCGAGCGGCGCGAGGCCGACCAGTTCGACGAGCGGGCTGTCAAACGCCACCTGGCG
>JALSRY010000335.1 GCA_026984555.1 Phycisphaerae bacterium | reverse complement strand
CATGACCGGCAAGAACCTCGACGGTTCCGTGATCGGCGTGGCCTGGCTCGCGGTGATTTGCAACAGCAGCAACGGCTACGGGCTGTCACAGTCGCGTTTCACCAGCAACATGACCAACCGCGTCGGCCTGACCGCTCACGAGGTCGGACACAACTGGAATGCCGATCATTGCGATGGTGACGGCGACTGCTACATCATGTGCTCGGCGCTTGGTGGTTGTGCCGGCGACGTGACCCGCTTCGGCTCGCGCTCCATCGGTTCGATCACGAGCTACCGCGACACCCGTGGCTGCCTCTCGCAGAGCGGCCCCACCATCACCCAGCAGCCCGAGCCTTCCCAGTCCGTCTGCGAAGGTGACTTCGTCCAGCTCACTGTCGCCACCGACGCCACCCTGCCCGATTACCAGTGGCGCATCGGCACGACCAGCCTGGTCGATGACGGTTCCCACATCTTCGGCGCGACCACCGCCACGCTGTCCATCGTGGGCGTTACCGCCGCCGATGAGGCCAGCAACTATAACTGCGTCATCACCGACCCGCTCACCAGTTGCACGAGTACCTCGAACAACGCGGAGCTCCTGGTCGATACGGATGTCGCCAACATCCTCAGCCAGCCGCAGGACCAGACGGTCACGGAGGGTGATCCGGCGGTCTTTTCGGTCACGGTCGAGAACAACACGCTGTACGACTACCAGTGGCGGATGAACGGCAGCGACCTGAGCGACGGCGGGCGGTTCTCGGGCACGCAGTCGGCCACGCTGCTGGTCAACCCGACCGAGCTCGGCGACGACGGGGCGCAGTTCGATTGCGTGATCACCTACCAGCTCGGCGGGCAGTGCTCGGTCACGTCCGACGCCGCCACGCTGACGGTCAACGCCGGCGGGAACAACTGCCCCGAGGATCTCGACGGCGACGGCTCGATCGGGCTGGGCGACCTGTCGATCCTGCTGGCCAACTACAACCAGACCGGCATGACCGCCGCCGACGGCGACTTCGACGGCGACGGCGACGTGGACCTTTCCGACCTGTCGGTCCTGCTGGCCGTGTACGGGCAAAGCTGCCCGACGCACTGATCCGGCTCGCGCAAGCGACCGGACACACCAGAGCTTGCAGCACCCGCGCCGGGAACGCCGGGCCACGTGCCCCGCGTCCCCGGCGCTTTTCTTTCCCGCCGCCGCCCGGCGTCCGCTCTCCGCGTCTCGCCCGGTGTCCACTCCGTGCGCAGCCGCGGGGAGTTCCGCCCCCGGTGCGATGTTCAGCGTCTGTTCCGTGTACTGCCGCCCGGCGCCGGTCTTCCGCGTGTCGCCCGGGGCATCTCTTCTGCGCGCCGTTCGAGAGAAGTGCGCCTTTGTCGCGAAAAACAACTCAAAAAAAATTCGCGTTTGCCCAATTTCCAGCTTGGGAGGGCATACATGCGGTTTTTCGGCCCGCGTGGTGGGCGAAAGCGGCGTTTACGGCGTGCGCATTTGGGAAGCCTGGCAAACCGTCTTGTCGCAAACGTCCGGGCATTCGAGCGAACATCGATGGGCTGGGGCGGGCGCAGGTGGTTTGCCGCGGCGGCAGGCAGTCGGGCGTGGAAATCCGGGGCGTTTTGCCTGTTGGAGGATAGCTAAGCTCCTGTTGGGCTCGGTGTTCTCCCTAGATTAACATTGACAGGAGCCGCGTGTGCTCCGGACAGCTGTTGGTGGGGCTAAAGGGGGGCTTTTTCGTTCTATAAACTTGATTTCCCACCTACATGGTTGTAAGCTTCCATCGGTTCGGGCGAGAACCGGGGGATTGAGTGTGCCGGATGCAGCGCGGTTGCGCTGCCGGGTTCGACACCAATCCCATGACAAACGGATTCACGGCATCTGAGGCAGGTGCTGTGCGCTGAGCTGGTGGCGTGCAACGTCAGGCTCGGGGCGTTTGTGGATGCTCGCATGGTGGGTGTCCCGGTGGTTGGGGGGGCATCGCCCGAAGCGGAACGGGCAACACCCTTGCGAAGGGGTGTTTCTTTCCGAACGCGATGCCCGGCGAGAGGGGGATCAGGAGGTTTTTTCCGGCGTGGTGTGCGTTATTGTCGCGCGGACGCCGCATATGTATGTCGTCAGCACACGGCGGTTTTCACGGGCGCAGTCCTCATACTATCGGATTCCTGCTCTTGCAGCTTTTGCCCGGGGATCGTCGCGTCAATAAGGATCCGCGTAGCGGTTGGCGGGTCGCTTCGTTTTATTACAGGTTATTTCTGTGATCTCACGACGTGAAGGGGAATTGGAATCATGGCTGAACTCGACATGCAGCGATGCTGTAGTTGTGGAGCGCCGGCGCAGGTGCGCATTCTCCACGGCTACGACGGCGAGACGCCGGACATCCGGGCGTATTGTCTGTCTTGCGCTAACCGGGCGGATCACGAGGCGGTTCTGCGGCGGCGGCGGCACGCCTCGCGGCTCGGTCTGGCCTCTGGGATGGCCACGCTCGGGCTGATATCGGAAGTCCTCGCCGCTTTTGTCGTGAGATCGGGGGGTGAGGCACTGGCGATGTTGTCGGCGGGCGGCGGCCTGTTGATCGCCGCGATGTTTCTTCGGAGTCGCATCGAAGAACCTGTAGCACCCCTGCGTCCCAGATACTGGGGCCAGTTGAGTTATCGCACGCACGCGTAGCGTTATTGCGCCGTCCGGGACCGCTCGGACCTCATGAGGGCCGGTGGTCTGGTGCAGACGTTCGGGTTGCGTGTATGTGCGTCTTTCCGTGTTCGGGCGACTCGGAGAGGCGCGTAGCTGGCGGCGCTGATCCCCACGCGTCGGCCAGCGGGATGTTTTGCCAGAGCTGCTGAACTCCCAATTTCGTAACAACCCGAACGGTGCGCGTAACTTGCGTGCGTGAACTGGACGATGAGAGTAGAGCGGCGACGTTGCGCTGTGCGCTGCGTGCCGTCTGGGCCCTGATCGTCTTGTCGCGGCCAATCGTTTCTCGCGGTCGCGAAAAATGCTGTAACCATTTATGCCCCAATCGGTTGCGCGAACGCGCCCAGCGCCGCCGACGGGGACGGAGTCTGCCCAGACGGCGCATAACCGGCGTGCAGGCCATGGGTTACGGCTATCGCGGCGACACGGAGGGGGCGTGGACATGCCGAGCAGGGTTTGTGGCGAGGGGTTGGGGGTGGTCGCAAAGGCGAGGTGCCAACGTATGAAGGTCGCGATTCTGGCCGGGGGCGTGGGAACACGCCTGGCTGAAGAAACCGACATTCGTCCGAAGCCGATGGTGGAAATCGGCGGACGGCCGATTCTGTGGCACATCATGAAGCACTACGCGGGTTACGGGTTCAACGAGTTCGTGATCGCGCTGGGTTACAAAGGCAATTACATCAAGAAGTACATGGTGGAGTATTGCTCGCTGGAGAGCAACCTGACGGTTCACGTGCGTACGGGCGATGTGCTCCGGCATGCGAATGGGTCGCCGGACTGGAAGGTCGACCTGATCGACACGGGGATCGACACGCTGACGGGTGGGCGGATCAAGCGTTTGGCGCCGTACCTGGGGAACAGCACGTTCATGCTGACCTGGGGCGACGGGGTATCGGACGTGAACATCCACAAGCTGATCGAGTTTCACAAGGCCCACGGCAAGTTGGCGACGGTGACGGCGGTGCGGCCGCCGGCCCGGTTCGGGCACATGGTTTTCGACGGTGACCTGGTACGGGAGTTTTCGGAGAAGCCCCAGACGGCGGAAGGTTGGATCAACGGGGCGTTTTTCGTGCTCGAGCCGGGCATTTTCGACTACATCGACGGTGATGAGACACAGTGGGAGCGTGAGCCGATGGAGCGGCTCGCGGCGGACGGCCAGCTCGTCGCGTACCGACACGACGGGTTTTGGCAGTGCATGGATACCTTGCGGGACAAGCGGCTGCTTCAGGATCTGTGGGAAGCGGGCCACGCCCCGTGGAAAACATGGGAGTAAACGAACGTGCGCGTACTGGTAACCGGCCATCTCGGCTACATCGGAACGATCCTCACGCCCATGCTGTTGCGGGAAGGGTACGAGGTCGTCGGACTCGACAGCGATTTGTACCGCCGATGCACCTTCGGGGGGGGGATCGTAGACGTACCGACGATTTACAAGGACGTGCGCGACGTCACGTTCGATGACCTGCGGGGAATCGACGCGGTGCTCCACCTGGCGGGGTTATCCAATGACCCGCTGGGCAACTTGAATCCGGAGTTGACGTACGAGATCAACTACAAGGCGTCGGTGCGACTCGCGGAGCTGGCTCGCCAGGCCGGTGCGCAGCGGTTCGTCTTTTCGTCTTCGTGCAGCAACTATGGTGCGGCGGGCGAGGATTTTCTCGACGAGGATTCCGCGTTCAACCCGGTCACGCCTTACGGCGAGTCGAAGGTGCTCACCGAGCGTGACGTGGCGGCGTTGGCCAACGACCGTTTTTCGCCGACGTTCCTGCGGAACGCGACGGCCTACGGGGTGTCGCCGCGGATTCGGTTCGATCTGGTGCTCAACAACCTGGTGGCGTGGGCTTTTACGACCGGGAAGATCATGCTCAAGAGCGACGGGAGCCCGTGGCGCCCGATCGTGCACATCGAAGATATCTCGCGGGCGTTCGTGGCGGTACTGAAGTCGCCGCGCGAGGCGATCCACAACGCGGCGTTCAACGTGGGGCGGACCGAGGAGAATTTTCGCGTGCGGGAGATCGCTCAGATCGTGGCGGAGACGGTTCCGGACTGCGAGTTGGCTTTTGCCGAAAACGCCGGTCCGGACAAGCGCAACTACCGGGTCAACTGCGACCGGATCCAGCAGGAGCTGCCGGAGTTTCGCCCGCAGTGGACGGCTCGCCGCGGGGCGCAGGAGCTTTACGAGACGTACAAGCGAATCGGTCTGACGCTGGAGGAGTTCGAGGGTCAGCGTTTCCAACGGATCGCTCATATTCGGATGTTGATCGAGAAAGGGATCGTGGACTCGGATCTGCGTATCCGCGATGGAAAAGCCGCGGTGGCTGGTTAGGCACCTCTCGCGTGTCAACGCGTCGCCCGAGCCGCCAGCCATCCGCGGCCTTGTTTCTCTCCCCGGGCGAGCCCGGGGCGCTGTGTCTGGCAAAGGAGCGTCATGAGTGAGTGGACCCGCACGTGCGACCCGTCCGGGGAAGGCGGCAGCCCGGCGGCACCGGCCGAGCCGAATCCCGGCGTAGCCGACTTCGCGGACAAGTGCCGCACCGCGTCGTGCCGCAGTTGTGGACAGGCGGGGCTCGAGCCGGTGCTGGATCTGGGGATGATGCCGCTCTCCGACGGGTTCGTACCGGCTGAGAGGCTTGCCGAGCCGGACGAACGGTTCGCGCTCGACGTCGCGTTCTGCCCGGCGTGCGGGCTGATGCAGATTCTCGAAACGGTGCCGCCCGAGAAGCTGTTCTGCGAAGACTACCCGTATTACTCGTCGTTCTCCGACACGTTGCTGGCGCACTCGCGGGAGAATGCGTTGGAGCTGATCGAGGGGCGAGGTCTGGGGCGTGACAGCTTCGTGGTCGAGGTGGCCAGCAACGACGGGTACTTGCTGAGGAACTTCGTGGAGCGGGGGATTGAGGTGCTCGGCATCGACCCCGCCGAGGGGCCGGCCCGTGCCGCACGTTCGCGGGGCGTACCGACGACCTGTGCGTTTTTCGGCAAGGAGCTGGCCCGGAGTTTGCGTGAGGAGCGTGGCCCGGCGGACGTGCTCTTGGCGAACAACGTTCTCGCCCACGTGGCCGACACCAACGGTTTCGTGCAGGGTATCCGCACACTGCTGGCCGACGACGGCGTCGCGGTGATCGAAGTGCCGTACGTGCGCGACCTGATCGACCACGGCGAGTTCGACACGATCTACCACGAACATCTGTGCTACTTTTCGGTCACCGCGCTCGACCACCTGTTCCGGCGTAACGGGCTGTTCCTCAACGACGTTCGCCGGCTGAGCATTCACGGCGGGTCGCTGCGGCTCTACGTCGAGCGGGTCGAGCGGGTGGGCGAGCGGGTTCGCGAGATGCTCGCGGCGGAGCGGCGTGACGGGCTCGATCAGCCGGCGTATTACCGCGGTTTCGCGCGGCGGGTCGAGACGTTTCGCGGCCAGATGCGGGCGTTGCTGGCGGACCTGAAAGAGCGTGGGGCGCGCCTGGCGGCGTACGGCGCCGCGGCCAAAGGCACGATCATGCTGAACTACATCGGGGTGGATGCCGACACGATCGAGTTCGTCGTGGATCGCAACGTGCACAAGCAGGGCAAGTACGTGCCGGGCGTGCGGATCCCCATCGCGCCGACGGAGGCGTTGCTCGAACGCCGACCGGACTACACGCTGATTCTCGCGTGGAACTTCAAGGATGAAATCATGCGCCAGCAAGCGGCGTACGCGGACGCGGGCGGGCGGTTCATCGTGCCGATTCCCCAGCCTGAGATCGTGGCGGGGGCGTAAGGTCGGGGGGGGCGGCAAGGTTCCTGATGCGGATCGCGCTGGTACATCAGCCCTGGGACGACGCGGATCCCGACCGCCGGGACGGTTCGCTGGCGATCTGGACGTGGGAAGTGGGCCGGCGGCTGGCGCAGCGACACGAGGTACACGTGTTCGGGCGTCGCCCGGATGGAGCTGTGGCCGAGCGGGTCGCGGGGGGCATCGCGTTTCACGGGGTCCGGGTGGAGCACGACCGCCCGTTGTTGCGTCTCTTGCGAGCGGTGCCGGCGTCGCGTGACGGTCGCCGACCGCGGTTCGCCCACCGGCTGTACCACGCCGCCTACGCGTGGAAGATCGCGCGGGCGGCTGGGCGCCTGGGCTGCGACGTGATCCACGTGCAGAACTTTTCGAATTTCGTGCCGGTCCTGCGGCGGTACAACCCGCGTGCCCGGATCGTGTTGCACATGCACTGCGAGTGGTTATCGCAGCTCGACCGGGGGATGCTGGCTCCGCGTCTGGCCCAGACCGACGCCCTGGCGGGTTGCAGCGATTACGTGGTCGAGCGTATTCGTCGGCGGTTTCCGGAGTACGCCGACAAGTGCCACACGGTGCCCAACGGTGTGGATCCGGCGCGGTTTGCGAGCAACGGTGCGGGGAGGAAGCGTCGGGGTTGTCGCCGGGTGTTGTTCGTGGGGCGGGTATCGCCCGAGAAGGGCGTGCACACGTTGCTGGGGGCGTTCGAGCGGGTCGTAGCGCAGCGGTCGGGCTGTTCGCTGGAAATTGTCGGGCCGCTGGTGCCGGCGCCGCGTGAGTTCATCGCGGGGCTATGCGAGCCGGAAGTCGCCGCGGCGTTGGAGCCGTGTTACGACGGGGACTACATCGCCGACCTGCGCCGCCGGGCGGCGTGTTGCGGCGCGGAGCTGGCGGGTCCGCGACCGCACGAAACCATTCCGGCGGCCTATCGCCGGGCGGACGTACTGGTCAATCCTTCGTTGTCGGAGGCGTTCGGCATGAGCCTGGTCGAAGCGATGGCGGCCGGTCGGGCGGTGATCGCCACGCGGGTGGGCGGGATGCCGGAAATCGTCGAGGACGGGGTGACGGGGGTGCTCGTGCCGCCGGGCGACGAGGTGGCTCTGGCCGATGCGATCGGGCGGCTGGTGGAGGATTCGGCGGGGGCGGCGGCGATGGGGGCTCGCGGGCGTGAGGTGGTCGAGCAGCGGTATACCTGGGAGCACGTGACGGAGCGGGTGTTGGAGGTATACGGCGGGCAGTAGCGAAGGGCGCGTGCCGGGTAGGTGCCGTCCTGTTCACTCGAGCGTGCCGGCGGGGTGCCGGTGTTTGCGGAAGGTTTCGTGGTTCGCGAATGGTTGCGGCGGATGTTCGAACGCCGGCTGATGCGCCGGGCGGAGAGGTGGAGCGATGGGGCGCTTCGGCGGCCGGCGTTGGTCGTGGCGCCGCACCCCGATGACGAGACGCTGGGCTGTGGCGGGACGATCGCGCTGAAACGCCGAGCCGGCGCGGACGTGACCATCGTGTTCGTCAGCGACGGGACGGCGTCGCACGCGGGCCGGATCGAGGAGCAGACGCTTCGCGAGCTTCGGCGGGAGGAGGCCCGGGCGGCGGGTGCCGTGCTCGGGGTGCCGGCGGATCGGCTGGTGTTTCTGGGGCTACCCGATGGTCGGTTGCGAACGGTGCAGGCGACGATCGTGGATCGTCTGGTCGAGCTGATCGCGCGCGGGGGTGTGACGCAGGTGTTCGCCCCCTACCGATTCGATACGACCGATGACCACGTGGTGGTACACGCGGCCGCCCGGGAGGCGATCGAGCGGGCCGGTGGCGACGTGGGGTTGTACGAATACCCGGTGTGGTTCTGGCGCCGGTGGCCGTGGTCGTTGTCGCGTGGCCGGGGGGTGCGGCGCGTCCTGCGGAACGCGAAGGACGCGTGGCTCTGGTGGCGGGCGTTGGGGCGGGATTTCACGGAAGGCCTGGATATCAGCGACGTGATCGAGAGCAAGCGGCGGGCGCTGGCCTGCCACCGATCGCAGATGGAACGGCGCGACGGTACGACCGATTGGCCGATTCTGGCGGACGTGGCCGGGGGGACGTTTCTGGCGTGTTTCTTCGAGAGGATCGAACCGTTGGCTACCGGCCGCCGATAGGAAGACTGATGCGGACTTGCGCGGGGATGGTCTTTTGTGCGCAGGTCTGGTGTTTTCGGGAGGGGCGTTATCGTTCGGGGATCCGGGGACAGACGGGCAATCATCATGCCGAGTAATCGGAACAAACTGTCACGGAGGGGTTGCTGGTGGCGGCGGGCGGCACGACTGGTGCTGCTGGCCGTGGGGGTGGCGGCGTCTGCGCCGGCCGGCCCGGACGACGGAGTGATCGACGTATGGTATGGCCCCGTGCAGCGGTTCGGCCATCTCGGCAACGTGCAGCGCTGGGTCAACATCCTGGGCAACGCCAGCGACCCGGACGGCATCGACTCGCTGACGTACACGCTCAACGGCGGTGCGGAGCAGTCGTTGGGTGTTGGTCCGGACACGCGCCGGCTCCAGCGTGCGGGGGATTTCAACGTCGAAATCGACCGGGCCGACCTCGTGGCGGGTGACAACACGGTGGTCATCGCGCTGACCGACTCGCTGGGCAACCGCACCGAAACGACCGTCACGGTCACGTTCGACGATGCCGCGGTATGGCCCGAGGCGGCGACCGTGGATTGGACGGGCGTGACGCGGATCGAAGACGTGGCCCAGGTCGTGGACGGCAAGTGGACGGTCGAGGCGGACGGTGTGCGGCCGGTCGAGCTGGGGTATGACCGGCTTATCGGCATCGGCGACATCACCTGGGACAACTACGAAGTCACGGTTCCGATCACGATCCACGGCATCGATCCCAACGGGTTCAACTGGCCGAGCGTGGCGCCGGGGCTCGGCGTGCTCCTGCGGTGGAAGGGGCACAGCGTGTGGGGCACGTGGCAACCCAACATCGGCTACCTGCCCGAAGGCGGAACGATCTGGTACGACTGGGGCGACAACGGCGGGCGGCTCAAGCTGTTCGGCGACGATGGGCTCAGCATCGCGGACCAGAGCGGTCGCAAGCTCGATTTCGATGTGCCGTACATCTTCAAGATTCGGGCGGAGACCCATCCGGGAGAGGGGACGCTCTACAGTGCGAAGGTCTGGGCGGCGTCCGACTCGGAGCCGGTGGACTGGGACTTCAGCGGGATGGACGGCCCGAGCGATCTGCCGGACGGTTCGATGTTGCTGGTGGCGCATCATGTCGACGCCACCTTCGGGACGGTGACCGTCACGCCGCTGCCCGACCCGTCGCCGCTGGCGATTACGAACGTGCAGACCGAAACGGGGCAGACGTGGGCGACGATCGCGTGGGAGACGACCACGCCGGCGGATACGCGGATCGCGTGGGGTTTGACGACCGCCTACGATGCGGGATCGCTCAGCGACCCCAACCTCACGACGCAGCACAGTGTCACGCTCAACGGGTTGGTACCCAACACGCAATACTACATTCGCATCGACGCGACCGACGCGGACCAGAACGACGCCCAGCACGAGGACGGGTTTCGCACGCGGGCGCCCGACCTGTCGGGCATCGTGTCGGATGATTTTCACGGCCCGGCGTTGCATACGGACGTGTGGACGCTGGTCGACCCCGCGGGCGATGCGACACTGGCGATGAGTGGAACGCAGGTAGTGCTTTCGGTGCCGGCCGGCGCGACGCACGCCCCGTGGATCGACGGCAACGGCGCGGCCCGGCTGATGCAGCCGGCGGCCGACGTGGACTTCGAGATCGAGGCGAAGTTCGAGACGCCGCTGACCGAGCGCTACCAGCTCGAAGGGATGATCGTCGAGCAGGATCCGAACAACTACCTGCGGGTCGAGTTTCACTCGGACGGCACCGGCGTGAAGCTCTACGTGGCCAGTTTCGCCGACGGCGTGCCGACGACGCAGAAATACCAGAGTGTTCCCAACGGGCCGCCGCTGTACATGCGCGTCCACCGCGCGTCGAACGACTGGACCGTGTCCTACTCGACCAACGGGGCCGCTCTCTCGTGGGTGAACCTGAGCAGCTTCGAGGTTCCGCTGGCGGTGACGGCGGTGGGGGTCTACGCCGGCAACGATTCGGACTCGGCCGAGGAACCCGCTCCGGCCCAGACCGCGGTCATCGACTACTTCTTCAACACGGCTTCGGTCATCGACCCGGAGGATGACGGGCTGGTTTCCGTGACCGCGCTCACCAGTGGCGACGGCAGCGTCATGCGCGACCCGAACCAGGCGGGATACAACCCGGGAGACGTGGTGACCCTGACGGCGACCCCCGGCACGGATGCGGCGTTCGCCGGCTGGACGGGGGACATGGTCAGCAACGACAACCCGCTGACGATCACCGTGGCCGACGACCTGCTCGTCACGGCGACGTTCACTTCGACCGTGGACACCACGCCGCCGGCGATCAGCAACGTCGAGGTGGCGGTCGGTCCCGATTCGGCGGAGGTCACCTGGCTGACCGACGAACCGGCGGACAGTGCGGTGGCGTTCGGAACCACGGTCGGCTACGAGCTCGGTACGGTTTCCGATCCGACCTTGACAACGCAGCACAGCGTCACCCTCGGGGGTTTGAGCGAATGGACGGCGTATCACTTCCAGGTCGGCTCGACCGACGCGGCAGGCAACGGCGCGACGACGGCCGACGACGTGTTCACCACCAGTGGCGCGGATCTCTCGGGGATTCGCTCGGACGACTTTTTCAGCGATACGCTCGACCCGAACATCTGGACGTTCGTCGATCCGGTCGGCGATGCCAGCTACGCGATGAGCGGCACGCAGCTCGAGTTGACGGTGCCCGTCGGGGTGGAACACGGCATCTGGACCGGCGGCAACCATGCGGCCCGCGTGATGCAAGCGTGTGCCGACGAGAACTTTGAAGTCGAAGTCAAGTTCGAGTCGCCCGTGAACCTGCGCTACCAGCAACAGGGACTCGTCGTCGAGCAGGATCCCAACAACTTCCTGCGGCTGGAGTTCTACAGCGACGGCGGGACTACGTGGGTGTTCGCGGCGCGGCTGGCGGACGGGACGCCGACGATCCACGTGAACCAGGCGGTCCCCGGCGGGCCGCAGTCGTACATGCGTCTGCGCCGGTCGGGTGATACGTGGACGCAGAGCTACTCGTTCGACGGGCAGAGCTGGCAGACCGCCGGCACGTTCGTCGAGCCGCTGGTCGTGAGTGGCGTGGGCATCTACGCGGCCAATTCCGCGGATCCCGGCGAGACGCCCCCCGCGCATACCGCGGTCGTGGACTACTTCTTCAACACGGCCAGCCCGGTCACGCCGGAAGACGGCTACGCACTGGCGGTAAGCGGCAGTGGCGGCGGGACGGTGACGGTCACGCCCGATCAGGAGCAGTATTCACAAGGTCAGAACGTGGACCTGAGCGCGCAGGCGGCGAGCGGCTGGGTGTTCGATTCGTGGACCGGCGACGTGACGGCGACCGACAACCCGCTGACGGTGACGATGCTCCAGAACCTGTCGATCACGGCGGTCTTCGTGCCGGCGGATACGACGCCGCCGGCGATCAGCAACGTGCAGGTGTCGCCCGACGTCGATTTCGCCGTAATTTCGTGGGACACCGACGAGCCGGCCCGGGCGGCGGTGTCGTGGGGGCCGACCAGCGTCTACGAATCGGGCACGCTCGATGACCCGAACTTCGCGACGCACCACAGCGTTACGCTAACGGGGCTGGCGCCGGCGACGACGGTTCACTACCGGATCACGGCCACCGACGCGGCCGACAACGCCAGCAGCACGGCGGACGCGACGTTCGATACGTTGCCGCCGCAGTACACGCTTACGGTTGCGGTCACGGGTAGTGGAGATGTCGTGGCCGATCCGAACCAGGCGACGTACACGGCGGGGAGCGCGGTGACGCTGGACGCCGTCGCCGGCGCCGGCTGGCAATTCGACCACTGGGAAGGCGACCTGGCCGGCAGCGACAACCCCGCGACGCTGGTCATGGACGCCGACAAGAGCATCGTAGCGGTATTCGTCGCGAGCGATTGTCCGGGCGATGTGAACCACGATGGCCAGGTCGACCTCGGCGACGTGTCGATCCTGCTGGCGTACTACGGGACGGTGAGCGGGGCGGTGTACGAGGACGGCGATCTCGACGGTGACGGCGACGTAGACCTGGCGGATCTCTCGATCCTGCTGTCGGCGTTCGGGCAGTCGTGCTGAGGTGCGACCGGGGGCATCGTGTCCCGAAGCGTTTGCGAACGTGCATCACACTACACCCACAGAAGGCCACCCCAACCGGAGTTTTCCGATGGCATCGGTCGAATCCCGAATCATGACGCCCCTTGCGGGCGTTTCGCTGGCGCGTGCCAACGACGCGGGCGCGACGTGTCCGAACTGTGGGGGCGCGGGGCTCGAGCTGTTCTACCGCGTGGAGCGTATCCCGGTACACAGTTGTCTGCTCGTCGGCGACCGGGCCGGCGCGCTGGCGTTCCCGACGCGTGACCTGCACCTTGGTTTCTGTCCGGCGTGCGGCTTCATCACCAATACGCTGTTCGACCCGGCGGTACACAACTACTCGGCCCAGTACGAGGAGACGCAGGGATTCTCGCCGACGTTCAACCGGTTCGCCCGCGGGCTCGCCGCGCGACTCGTCGAGCGTTACGACCTGCGCGACAAGCGCGTGCTGGAGATCGGCTGCGGCAAGGGGGAGTTCCTGATCAGCCTGTGCGAGCTGGGGCCGAACAGCGGCATCGGCATCGATCCGAGTTATCGACCCGAACGCACCCAAAGTCCCGCGGCCGAGCGGATCGAGTTCATCCGCGATTTCTACGGGGAAAAGTACGCCCACCTGACCGCGGACTTCGTCTGTTGCCGACACACGCTCGAACACATCGCACCGACCGGGGCATTCGTGCGCGACGTGCGGCGAACGATCGGTGACCGCACGGATACGATCGTATTCTTCGAGCTGCCGGAAACGTTGCGCATTTTGCGGGAAGGCGCGTTCTGGGACATTTACTACGAGCACTGTTCGTATTTCACACCTGGTTCGCTGGCCCGCCTGTTCCGCGCGAGCGGGTTCGACCTGCTCGAGTTGGAGCTGGACTACGACGACCAGTACATCCTGCTGGTGGCCCGGCCGGCCGACGGCCCGACCGAGCCGGCGTTGCCGCTGGAAGACGACCTGACGGAAACGCGCGAATTGGTGCGTGGTTTCGCTCGCACG
>JALSRY010000334.1 GCA_026984555.1 Phycisphaerae bacterium | reverse complement strand
CCCGAGATCACCACACACGCGGATTCGCGGGCGGGGCGCGGCGTTTGCGCCGCTGGTATCCACAAGGCACGCGGGTATGATCGGCCGGCATGTCGAAGCACGCCCCGGTCATATCCTCCGCGCGGCTGATCGCCGGCTGTACGCTCGCGTCGCGTGTGACGGGGCTGGTCCGCGACATGCTGCTCGTCCACACCTTCAGCCTGAGCTGGGCGCTCGATGCGTTCAACTACGGGTTCCAGATTCCCAATCTCTTTCGCCGGCTGTTCGGCGAAGGGACGCTGGCGGCGGTATTCGTCCCGACCTTCACGCAGACACTGGAAACCCGCGGCCAGGCCGACGCGTGGAAACTGCTGGCGCGCACGCTGGCCCTGCTGAGCGTCGCGATTCTCGCCGTGATGCTCGTCATCGAAGCGGTCATTCTCGTGCTGTGGATCGCCAACCCCGGCGACTCCGCCCGCCACGTGATCCTCGGATTGACCGCGCTGATGTTGCCGTTCATGCTCTCGATTTGCGTGGTCGCGCTCTTTTCGAGCATCCTCAACTGCGTGGGCAGTTTCGTACCCGCCGCCCTGACGCCGGTCGTACTCAACCTGGTCATGATCGCCGGCATCGTCTTTCTCGCGCCGGCGATGGGTCCGGCGCCGGATACCCAGGTGTTCGGCGTGGCGCTCGCCGTCCTCGCCGCGGGAGCGCTCCAGGTGCTGCTGCTGTTGCCGGTGCTGCGTCATCACGGCGTATCGCTGGGCTGGTCGCTGCGCCCGCGCGATCCGGACGTCCGGCGCATGTTGCACATGATGCCGCCGGTCATGCTCGGCCAAGGCGTGCTGCTGATCGGGACGTTCATCGACGCGACCCTCTGCACGCTGTTGACACACGTTGCGGGGGGAGCACGTTCGACGAGCTTGCTGGGGGTTTCGTTCGCGTATCCGCTCCAGGAAGGGGCGCTCTCGGCCATCACCGTCGCCCAGCGGTTGTACCAGTTTCCGCTCGGGGTTTTCGGGATTTCGCTGGCCGTCGCGGCCCTGCCCGCGTTCAGCCGACTGGCCACGCGACAGGACTGGGACGGCTGGACCCGCGAAGTGACGGCCTCGCTGCGACTGGCCATATTCGTCGGGCTGCTCGCCGGCGGGCTCATCGTCGTGCTGGCCGAGCCGATCGTGCGATTGCTGTTCGAGTATCGGCGCTTCGGCGCGGCCGACACCGCCCGGGCGGCGCACGTGCTGCTGTATTACGGCGTCGGGCTGTGGGCGTTCTGCGCGAACCACATCGTGCTGCGGGGGTTCTACAGCCTCGGCGACGTGCGCACGCCCGTGAAGATCAGTTGCGTGCTCGTGCCGCTCAACGTCGCGCTGAGCCTGATACTCGTCTGGTTCGACGGCATCCGCGAAGCCGCCTTCGCCATCAGCACCGCGACCACCTCGAGTATCGGCGTGCTGGCCGGCATCGCCTTGCTGCGCCAACGCAGCGGCACCCGCCTGGGGGGCTGGGATACCGTCGGTGCGGTCGGACGCATGGTGCTGGCAACCGTGGCGGCCTGCGGCGTGACCATAGGCGCACGGCAGCTCTGGGCGGGCGCACGCTGGGCCGCCGCGTGGCCGGCGATCGTGCGGCGTGGGGGCGACACGCTGGGGGCGCTCGCGCTCGGTAGCGCGGTGTTCATCGGGGTGAGCCTGCTGCTGCGACTGCCCGAGGCCCGCGAGGTGCTGCGCCGCCGACGTTGAGGCGTCAGGATTTCGCCAGTTCCGCGAGCACGGCTTTCAAATAGTTCCACATCCGTGCCACGGAGTTGACGTAGACCTGCTCGTCGGGACTGTGCGGGCCCGTGATCGTCGGTCCGAAGGAGACGGCGTCGAGCCGCCCGCCGGCACGCTCGTTGATGATGCCGCACTCCAACCCCGCGTGAATGGCCGCGACGTGCGGCTCTTTTCCGAACAGGTTGCGGTAGACGTCGCGACAGACCGCCAGGGTCGGGGAATCGGGGTTGGGTTCCCAACCGGGATACTCGTTGCCGCTCTCGACCGCCGCTGCCGCCAACTCTCCGACCGCGATGATCTGATCGCGGGCGACGTGCAGGAGCGATTGCGACGAACTGCGTGTCAGCGCGCCGACCGTGACGGTGAGGCTGCGGCCGTCAGCCGCCCGCGCCGTGCTGACGGTGGCCACGTTGTTCGACGTCTGAACCAGGTCGGGCATTTTCGGGTGCATGCCCAGCACGCCGTGGGGAAGCGCCGTCAGCGCTCGCAACAGCCGGCGGGTATCGTCGGCGGAAACCATCGGGGTGCAGCCGCCATCGTCGGCGGGGGTCACGTCGATGGCCAGCTCGGGCTCGGCGGACTCCTCGATCACATGCGCCCGGACCTGCCGGGCCGCCTCGCGGAGCCGCTCGAGCAAGCCGGTCGGCCCGCAAACGACCGCGTGCGCCTCGCGGGGAATCGCGTTGCGCTTGCTGCCGCCGGCGATCTCCACGAGCCGCAAGCCGTCTCCGGCGGCGGTCAACGTCCGCACGAGCACCTTGTTCGCGTTGCCGCGGTTCTCGTGGATATCGCCGCCTGAGTGCCCGCCGCGCAACCCGCGCACGGCCACGCGCACGGCCTGGCACTTGCCATCGCACGGTTCGAGCGGGAAGGTCCACGTAAGCGTATTGTCGCACCCGCCCGCGCAGCCGATGTAGATGGCGTCATCCTCCTCGGAATCGAGATTGATGAGGATGTTGCCGGTGAAGAAGTCGGGCGCGAGTGCCTTGGCCCCGGTCATGCCCGCTTCCTCATCGACCGTGCAGAGGATTTCGAGCGGACCGTGGGTCACATCCGGCTCGGTGGCCGCGGCCAGCGCCATCGCGACCCCGATACCGTTGTCCGCCCCGAGCGTCGTTCCGTCCGCCGTCACGACCGGTTCGCCCGTTTGCTTGTCGGTGGTGAGGATCAGGCGGATGGGGTCGTGTTCGAAATCGTGCTGGGTGTCGGCGTTCTTCTCGGGGACCATG
>JALSRY010000333.1 GCA_026984555.1 Phycisphaerae bacterium | reverse complement strand
TTCCGCCTCTCACCCCCGTCCGTCAAGCGCAGCGCCGACGGCAGCTTGCCGGGCAAGTGACCGTCCGTCGTGTTCCGCCTCTCATCCCCCCACCGCGTCGATTCGGCCTCAGCCCAAGTTAGTCGCAACCTCGATGCCCTGTGGCACCGAATTGCATCCGGTGGCGAAACCCCCAGTGCAATCGTCAACTCAGTATCTTTGTGGCACCGGTTTGTAACCGGTGGATCTCTCAATACTCTGTGGCACCGGATTGCATCCGGTGGACCTTCCGAGTGTTACTCACCTCTTGGAGAGAGGCCGAAACCAGCGACCTCGCCATTGCCCTGGGTCTCATCCCCCATGTCCGGGCAGCAGCTTGACGCCGGGGGCAAGCCGGCGGGCGACCTCCTCGAGCAGCAGGCGTGGATCGTTCTGCACCCTGGTAGCCAGTGGCGGCCGTTTCAGATCGTCGAGCAGCCCGCGCAGCCCGCGCGCCATCTGATCGAAGGCGCGGGGCAGGTTAGGGTCATAGCCGGGGCCGGGGTCATACCGCCACGCCCCCTCCGCCCGCACGAGCCGGGCATGCCGCAAGGGCAGCGTTCCGCCGACAGAGAACGCGACGCTCGCCTCGTCGCCCCGGGTTTGTTCGCTGACCACCGCGACATCGGGGCTGAAGACGCCGAGATGGTTGCCGAGGCGGGACTGGTCGATCGCCTCGGCCAGTTCCAGCGAATAGTGATCGCGTACATAGTCGCAGAGCTCGCGGTTGGCCTGGGCAAAGGCGTCCACGGCGTGTAGCAACTGGACGACGCCGCGACCTTTACCGGGGACAATCAGCCGTTCCATCGCGGCCGCGTCCGCCGCCGCCCGTGCTGCGAGCAGTTGCTGGATGGTTTCGGTCGGCGTGCGCGGGTGCGCGCGGGCCTGGGGCTTGGCAGACGCGGGCTGGGCGCGCCGGCACCCTCCGAGGCAGGCGAATGCGACGCCACAGCACGCTGCCAGCCGCAACAAGGAAGCCCGTTTTCGCGTAGCCCGCCTGGTGGTCATTTTTTCGCGCCCGCGTCGGCGGTTTCGAGTTTGATGGCCTGGGACGGATCGAGCCGGCATAGTCGGGCGAAGACGCCGGCGGCGCGGTCGGCGTCGGCGGGACCAGGCTTGGGGCGCGACCGTCGCAAGGCGGTATAGAGGAGCCCCAACGCCTGGGCGGCCAGTTCGGGCTCCCAGCGATCGAGGTGATGTTGTTCGATGCTCTGTTCGAGCCCTTCGAGGATCGAAACGGCTGCGGTCAGCTTGTTCATGTCCAGGCAAAAACGGGCCAGCGCAAGGCTCGCTCGAAACCGCTTGCGGCCGTGACCGGAGGCGTCGAGCTCTTGCGAGAGTCTGCGGAGTGCCTGGTCGCCCTTGGCCTCGGCGAGCAACTTGCGTGCCTCGTCAACGGCGGCGGCGAGGGAGTCTTCGTCGGGTGCGGCCTGCGTGCCGGCGCCACCGCCAAACTTTGCGGCGATTTCATCGAGCCAGGCCCGCGTTGCGCCGTCCGCGGCGGGTGAACCGTCCTTGAACGTGAGGTCGAAGATTTCGGGCAACCGGTGTGAGAGGGCCACGATGTCGAGTGTCACCGCGTCGCGTACCGGGGCATATGCGGGTCCGAGGCCGGCGGCCGCCTGCGCGACGTACCGTTGGAGATCGAGCCACAGGGGGGTCGTGGCGAACTGGGCCTCGGCGTCGGCCAACAGGCGGGGCCAATCGCCCGCGCCGAGCAGGTTTTCCAAATACTGTCTTCGGGCGGCTTGCGGCGGGGGAATGAGGCCGCTCTTGGGCACTGCGGTCAGGCCGCCGAACTGCACGGCGCGCATCAGACGATACGCGCGGGCATCCTTGTTGTCTTGTCCGAGGAGGTACCGCGCGATTTTCAGCACGGATTGCACGGCCTGGGTCGCCGTGGCGAACGTATCGGGCACGCCGGGCTGTTCGGGCCCGGGCGTCGGCGAGGGCTGACCCGCGGGTCGCGCTTCGACCGCGGCGGGTTGCGTGGCTGCGGATGGGGGCGTCTGGGGGGTGTCGGCCGTGGCGTTTTCCAGCGGGCCGACCTGGGTCCGCAACGCTTTCAGCGCCCGCAGCAACGGCAGCATGTTGGGCGTTTCGGGCTGATCGGCGAAGCACTGCGTGATCGCCTCGTCGAGCGCCGCGAGCGCGTCGGCGCAGCGATGCACGTCCTCCTTTTCGTCCGCCCGCGGGTGGCGGGCCGCCTTGCCCGCTTTGAGTTCGACGAGGGGCATCAGCTTTTCGGCGACATACTGGAGCGCGTTGTAACGACCGTGGGGCGGTTTGACCTTCGGATAGCAACCGTCCCAGAAGTTCTTGAGCAGCTCGCTGAGCCCCTCGAGCCCGGCGGCCAATCCGCCGTAGCCCTCGTGATGAAACAGTCCGAGACACAGGTAGGCCATCACGAGCAAGTCCTTGGACTTGTTTTGCAGGATTTCGGTGGCGAGGTTGGTGACTTCGGCCCAATCGACCTCCTCGCCGGTGAGCGAGCCGATCCGGTCCATCTGGGCCTGGAGCTGTTCGAACAGCTCGTCGTATCGCACGGGGTCGCCGACCGGGCTTTCAGCGCTGATCGGCTCGCGTCCCAGGTTCACAATCTGCTCGTACCGCTGCTTGTCCATCGTAGACCCTCGTCACCCACACGTTTGGCCGCCGGCGCGTCGCTTCCCGATCGGAGCCCAATCGGTGTCCGCGTTGCGCCGGTGCACCCGGTTTCCTTCCCTTCGACGCCTGGCACAGGCCGCGACGGCCTCGAACGGCCGGCCGGTGGCGGTCGGCCGCAGATCGAGGCGAGAACGCACGGCGGGGTGAGGCGAGCGACGAAACCGAGGCGTCGCCGTGTGCGCTTTCCAACCCCGTCATGTATCTTCCGCCTGTCGCCGCCGCGCCAGCGTCCGCCACGCCACCCACGAGTTTCCGGCGGCGCCGGCATGCACGAGCCCGAACAACACGATCAGGAGGGC
>JALSRY010000332.1 GCA_026984555.1 Phycisphaerae bacterium | reverse complement strand
GTTGGCGGTGGCGTTCCACCCGCGGAACGATGCGCGGGGAACCGTGCAACAGGCTGCCGATTTCGAACTCCACGCCGAGCGAATGCGGCCGAAACCGGTTCCACTCGATCTGCGCGATGTGGAGGCAACCCTGTCGCTTTCCGCGGCGGGGTTCGAACTCAGCCAGGCGCGGGCACGCTACGGACCCGAGGGGGTCGTCGAGGTCTCCGGCAAGGGGGGCTGGGAAGGTGATGCCGCATGGTCCGACGTGCGGATCGACGCCCGCGATGTCGATCTGTCCGCGAACTTCGTCGAGGCGATGCCCTCGCCGCTGGCGGGGCTGCTGCGCCGGCTTTCGCCCCGCGGACGCGCGCGAATCGCCCTCGACCAGTTGCGGATGCGCGGCAGCGACCGGCGAAGCTGGGACGTGATCGGCAGCGTGGCGTTCGAGAACGCCCGCATGGATCTCGGCGTGGCACTCACCAAAGCGACCGGTCGCGTGCGCGGACGCTGTATCGTGCGCCCGGATGGGCGGGTGGCGCTGGCGGCGGATTTCGAGATCGACGGTGGCAAGCTCGATGGGCGGCCGATCGAACGCTGGGCAGGGCAAATCGTTCGCAAGGCTGGTGATCCGCTCGTGCGGCTCACGGATGTCCGCGGCCGCTTTTGCGAGGGCGAGGTGTCCGGGTTTGTGAACGTCCACCCGGATACACGCGAATACGAGCTTTCCTTCGATGTCCGCGATGTGAGTCTCGCCCTGTTCCTCGCCGGCAAGGACACCAAGACCGGCCAGGGACGCATCGACGGCCACGTCTTCGTTCGCGGGAGGTCGGACGATCCGGCGACACGTGTCGGCGGCGGCGAGCTGCGCATCCGCGGGGCGTCGTTGTTGTCCAGTCGTGTCACCAGGTCGGTCGTCGAGGCCAGCCGCAAAGGCCGGCGCCCGCTGGGAACGGATGTCGATCAGGCCATCGTGCGGTTCGTGTGGGAGGGCGACGAGATGAAGTTTACCCATCTCGACATCCAGTCACGCACGCAGCGAATGATCGGCGAGGGCTCCTGGAACACCCGCACCGGTGCGATCGCGCTTACGCTCGTCGGGGCCACGCCCAGGGGGGCCGTCCGCGTCTTCCCGCTGACGCAGGTATTCGAGGCGACCGGGCAGGAACTCGTCCAGTACCGCGTGCGCGGGACGATCAAGCACCCGCGCGTCACCGTCGAGCCGCTGCACAACCTGACCGAACCCCTCCGGCGATTGCTCCAGGGGAGCAACGGACGCTGAGACGGCGCCGACGCTACGGCCGGCGGTGGCGCCGCCGGGCCTGTACACGCTTCCCACGCGACATGATGCGACGCGTGATGTCCGCGGCGATGTACACCCGCAAGCCATCCGTGGGATTGTCCGCGGGCGTGGGGGCCAGTGTCAGTCGCATGTGCAGATCGGCGTGCGTGAAGCGCCCGCGGGCAACATCGAACAGGGCATATCCCTCGATCGATCCGTCACAAAGACGCATCCGTCGTTCGTGCCACAGCGTGATGGATCGTACAACGATGCCGGGAACGAGCGTGCAACGCAACTCGACGCGGGCGATGCGCCGGCCCCGCTCGCTGTCGGTCGTGGCGAGGCGGTAAACGTAGCGAGCGCGGAATCTCCCGCCGCCCGCGAGCGGCTCGAACATCTCGCAGCTCCATGTGTCCCCGACGCGTACACGCCCATCGGGGCACGCAAGGCCGATGCCGCCCGGGCTGCATCGCCTGCGGATCTGGGCGTCGCTCAACGCCAGGACGACCGGCGATAAAGCGACCAGTGTGTTCGAGGCGGGTTCGATCTCACGCCGGAGCGCATCGGCCCCGCGAATGCGCACGACCTGCCCCTCCACGTCGAGCACGACCACATAGCGGCGCCCGACCAGCTTCCGCAACACGGACGCGGGCGTTTCACCGGCGCCGGCGTCGTCTGTGTCATAGCGCAATACGAGCGCAGGCGGTCCCCGGAACGCGATGGCCACGCGGTCGATCGTGTGTATCAGGCGCACCCCCTTGCCGGGGATGGCCTCGGCACGCTCGAACACGCCGAGTGTGACATCGGCGACGATCATCGCCGTGTCATCGTCGAGTCCGCCGGGTGTGAACGAAAAGCGGCACGCGATGCGGTCTTCGATGTAGAACGTCTTGCCGAGTGGATGGCGGGGGACGATTCGCAACGACTGCGCGTTCGCGATGCACCACGGCCAACTGGCCAACGCGATCACCAGCCCCAACACCCGGCGGCGACCGCCCCGGTGGCGGCGTGGCGAATCCACGCGCAGAACCCGCGGGGTGGCGGCGGGCGAACAACGGGGATACGCATAACCTGACGTCATGGTACGTGGTGGCCCGGTGGCGTTCGCCGGCCGGCGATCTGCGCGTGTACCGCAACCGAGTTGCGGATGATGAGCTGTCCGCGAAACGGCACGATCGTGCCCGTGCCGCCGTTGACCGCCCACGACTGCGGCTCGATGGTGCCGGTAATGACCGTGATGAGCTGGCGAAGGTGTTGTTCTTTCGTACCATCCGCGGCGTCGCGATCCGGGCGAAACTCCTCGGGCGGTGCCCCACCGATGTAAACTCCACTGCCGAAGGGGGCGGTGATGGGACGGTAGGCGACGGCACCGTTGGCAACGGTGGGGATGGCACCGATGGGAATCTGCCGTCCGCGGAACTGGGCGAACCCGGACTCACGCAGCCGGGGCATGATGAGATCTTTCACATCGTAGACGCGCGTGACCATCTGGCGGTCGAAATCCTCCGCAGTCGATACGAGAATCAAATCCTCGTCGGCAAGATAGGCGAGCGGCGCCGTCCGTGCACTCGCCTGCTGGAGCACGAGCTGCAAGCACTGCCGCAGGCGCAGCCGGCTGGCGTGGAGCGTGATCGGCTGGTCGCGCGCGATGCCGGCGTCGCCGAGTCGGGACCAGCGCACGACGATGTTCGCGCCGGAGAGGCGGGCGAGCTGCGCGAAAACGCTGGCC
>JALSRY010000331.1 GCA_026984555.1 Phycisphaerae bacterium | reverse complement strand
GGCGGATGCGCCTGGCCAAGTGTCAGTATACGGGCGCGCTCCACCCGACGGAGGTCCGGCGGTTTTACGAGCATTACATGCCGTCGGCCGGCTTTACGTTGAAGCGGTGGAGCCTCGATCACGGCGAATTCAACCTCCGATTCGAAAGCCAGAGCGAGGTGTGCATCGTCCGCGCCCGGCCGCGCGGCTGGAACAAGACGGAACTCGTCGTCGAGCTGGAGCCCCGCCCGCGGGGAACGCCCGTAAGCAACGAGCGGCCACCGGCGCGGCGGCCGCGCTAGAGGACCGAGGTCCGGCGGGAACCAACCGTACCGTTTGCAAACAAGGAAGGAACATGGACGCCGACACACGGCACCAACTCAAGCAGAACGAACTGGCCGAAGCCCTGGGCAAGATGCGCGACCTGACGAACCGCGAGACGTTGATGTGGATCGCGCTGATCGTGCTGGTCATACTCGTCTACGCGGCGTACAGGTATCGGGCGTATGCGCAGGTCAGCGCCGAGGCGGCCGCTTGCCAACAGCTTCGCAACCTCACGTCGCAGGTCGCGGACCCCGCGATGGGCGATGCGCCGCTGGCCCAGTTGCGCGACCTGATCGCCAACGTGGCTGGTTCGCCGCTGGAGGGGCTCGCCCGGCTTCAGCTCGGCGAGGGGCTCGAAGCCCGCGCCAAGCACGACGGCGGGGACGAGCTGTTCAAGGAAGCCGCGCAGCAGTACGAGGCCGTGGTGAAGCTCGCGGCAGCGCCGGCGTCGGTCCGGGCGGCGGCCGCGTACCGGCTCGGGCTGGTGTACGAGTCGTTGCGGAAGTTCGACGAGGCTCGCAGCGCATACGAGTCGGTGAAGCGCAACCCGGCGTATGCCGGCACGCCGTATCCGGACATGGCCGCGGGACGGCTTGAACAGCTCGACGACTTCGCGCGGCCCGTGAAGTTTCTGCCGGGGGTCAAGCCGCTGCCGACCACGCAGCCGACGACCCAGGCGACTTCGCAGCCTTCGATCCAGGCGGCGCCCGCGTCGCAGCCGCCGGCTGACCATTCGACGGGGGCGCAAAAGCCGGCAGATACACAAACACCGTGAGCAACCACGACCAGGATATTCTCAAAAGGCCGATTCCGATTGACGATGCGAAGGCCCGGCACGTGCGCCTGCGCATCCGCCGGAAGCTGCCCGGACGGCGTCTCGACAAGTACCTGCACGGGCGGTTCCCGCATCTTTCCCGCACCACGATCCAGCGCTTGATCCGCCAGGGAGCGATCACCGTCAACGGGGGGCCGACCAAGCCGAGCTACGAGATGGCCGGCGGCGACATCATCGAGATGGTCATTCCCGATCCGGAACCCCCGGAGGTCGTGCCGGAGGACATCCCCGTCGATATCGTCTACGAAGACGATTACCTGATCGCGATCAACAAGGACGAGGGAATCATCTGTCACCCGGCCCGCGCGGAACAGACCGGGACGATTGTCAACGCGCTGGCGTTTTACGCCAACTCGCTCAGCCACGGACAGGATCCCTTCCGCCCGGGCATCGTGCACCGGCTCGACAAGAACACCACCGGCATCATGCTCGTCGCCAAGACCGACGAGGCTCACTGGCGGCTCGCGCTCCAGTTCGAGCGGCGGACGATCCAGAAAACCTACCTCGCGGTTGTCCACGGCGAGATGAACCTGGACGGGGACACCATCGACGCGCCGATCGGCGTCCACCCGGTTGTCCGTGAAAAGTTCGCGGTCATGATCCGCGAAAACCGCATCAACGTCGCCAAGAACGCGGTGACGCACTACGAGGTGGCCGAGCGTTTCCGAGATTTCACGCTTGTGCGGCTCATGCCCAAGACCGGCCGCACACACCAGTTGCGGGTGCACATGTCGTACATCGGTCATCCGATCGCGGGGGATACGATGTACGGGGGGCGGCCGATCAGCGAGAAGGTCATCACCGGCGAGGGTAGCGAGGAGCCGTTCCTGACACACCAGGCGCTGCACGCCTGGCGTATCGCGTTTCGGCACCCCATTCTCGAAACGCCGCTGGAACTCGAAGCGCCGTTCCGCCCGCGGTTGCGGAAGTTGATGCACCTGTTGCGGAGGGCCCGCAGTGTGGAGTGACGGTTCGTCTCGCGGCGTGTGGGTGGCGGACACTGCCACGCCGCCTCGCCGGCGGTCAGGCCGCGGGGTGGCCGTGTGTCTGGCGTGGTTGTCGTGCGTGGTTTGTGTTCGCGCCGGCGGACCGCCGACGGCGCAGCAGCGGGTGTGCGCTCGGCTCGACAAGATCGTCGCGAGCGTGCGCAAGCCGGTCGTGGTGGGGCTGGTCGTGCTGGACGCGGACACCGGGCGGACGTGGTTCGCCCACCAGGCGGACCTGCCGCTCAAGCCGGCCAGCGTTCTCAAGCTCTGCACGACCAGCGCGGCGATCGAGCGTCTCGGGATCGACTTTCGCTACCGCACGCGCGTGTACTACCGGGATGGTGCGTTGCTGGTCGTGGGCAGCGGCGATCCGGCGTTGGGTGACGAGCGCATCGCCCGCCGCCACCGGCGCCCGTGGCTGGGCGAGCTGGCCGCGTGGGCCGGGCTGCTCAAGCGGCGGGGGCTGGCGGTGCGGACGATCGCCCTCGACGACAGCGTTTTCGAGCCGTTGCTGCGTCATCCCGACTGGCCCGACGACGAGGACATGGCGTGGTACCAGGCTCCGGTCGGCGGGATCAATTTCAACGACAACTGCCTCGACGGCACGATTCGCGTTGCCGACGGTCGCGTGCTGCTCGAGCTGTTGCCGCGGCTGCCGGCCTCGTTCTTCGCCAACCAGCTTCGCATTGGCAAGAAGCACCAGCCGCGGATCATCCGCGAGCTGGGGCAGGACGTGTTCGCGTTTCGTGGTACGGTTGCCCGCACGGGGCGTTTCAAGCCCGTCGCCGTCGGCCGGCCGACGGTGTTTTTCGGCTACGCGCTCCAGCAGGCCATCGTGGACGCTGGCAGCCTCACGACGCCCGACGTGGTGCG
>JALSRY010000330.1 GCA_026984555.1 Phycisphaerae bacterium | reverse complement strand
CGGATGCTCGTGGCGTTTCGCCGGCCGCCGACGCAACGCTTGCGACCGCGACGACGAAGAAGCGTTCTGCGCTCGTCGCCGGGGTCGTCATGGGGCGACTGGTCCGGGAGAGCGTTGTCGTTGTTTTCGATGGCTTGTTGGCACGCGTGGTGCTGTGGCCTCGCGTGCCCGTGCGAGCCAGTCCGGCTGGCCGTAGACGCCGGCGCGGCGGTAGTCGAACGGTTGGAAGCCGATTTTCCGGGCGGGTGAGTTGGGGGCGAGCGTGAAATCTCGCGCCGCCGGGTCGGCGAAGCCGGGGTCGGCGATGATCGAGTGGGCATCGCGTCCGGCCTGGCGCCACTGCCTCAGGCTCAGGCCGGCGAAGTCGAAGTCGGCTCCGCCGGCGTGGAAGTAGCAGTTGCGGTCCATGACGATGTGGACCTTGGTCCACGGCCCGGCGAGCAGTTTGCCGGTGTTCCAGTAGACGATGTTGTGTTCGAAGGTGAACGAGCGGTGTTTTTCGATGCGGGTGCACTGGAGCTGGTACAGCTTGGCGAATGCGAAGATGTTGTTGCGGAGGATGTTTTCGCGGCCGAAGTGCTGGTGGAAGCCGCCGGTCTTGGTGTCGTAGACCAGGTTGGACTCCATGATGATGCCGGTGGAGCCTTCATCGGTGTAGAGGCCCCAGCCGCCGTAGGTGAAGCTTTGGACATCGTGGATCAGGTTGTGGCTGACAGTGGTGCCCTCGGAGGGTCCGAGCGTGTACACGCCGCCCATGTCACTGAGTACACCCTGGCCGATCTTGTGGATGTGGTTGTAGTCGATGGTGTTTTGTTTGGCGGGGCTTTCGTCGTATCCCCAGCGCCAGCCGACGGAGACGCCGGTGTAGTAGAGGTCGGCGATGTCGTTGTGGGTGGCGCGGTTGTGGCCGCTGTGGCCGATCCAGATGCCGACGGCACAGGGGAATATTCGCCCGCCGCCACGGATCATGTTGTTGTCGGCGACATTGTGGCTGGTTTTGTCGTTTTCTTTCTTGCGTAGCACGGTTTCGCCGATGCGGATGCCACCGGCGCCGAGGTCGTGGATGTAGCAGTGTTGGATGGTGCAGTTTCGGCAGCCGCGGCGCAGCCAGACGCCGTAGCGGCCGATGTGGGTGATTTCGCAATCGACGAAAGCGACGTGTCGGGCTCCGTCGAGCATGATGACGGCGTCGATGGTGGCGGCGGCCTGGGCCGGCTCGAAGCCCCCGGGCGGCGTGTGCCAGGCACCGTGGCGGAACGTCAGCCCCTCGAAGCGGACATGCTCGACGAACTCGCCGGCCTCGGGCCGACCGGTCACGACGATGAACCGCTCGGCGACGGGCGCGACCGCGCGGGCGGTTGCCGGCTGCTCGCCGGGAAGCGGGCGATAGGAAAGTTTCCCGGAGCGGTCGAGGAACCATTCGCCGGGGGCGGTCAGGGCGGCGGCGTAGTTCTCGACCCGGTAGCGTGTGCCCTTGCGCAGGGGATTCCACGGCTTCATGCCCCGGCCCCGGGTGATGATCGCATGTCGATCGGGATCCAGACGTTCGATGAATCGGCGGGTGATGTCCCACTTGTGGAAGGCGACGATTTGCACGTCGGCGAGCCGCCTCGGCGACAAGCTTCTCAGTGTCGCCAGGTCGTCCGGGTCAGCGAGAATCGTTTGCCGGGCCTGCCTGGCGACGCGATTGGTCTGCTTGTTGAGGACTTGCCGCCGGGCTTTCTTGGCGCCGGGCTTGCCTGAGGGAATCACTTTCTGCTCGACGCCCCGCATCACGAAGTAGCCATGGTCGGGCTGTCGCGCGCGGGTTGCCCGCCGGCCGTTGACGAACAGTTGCTCGAAATACCACTTGCCGGCGGCGACATCGGGGATCTCGGTGCTCCAGAGGCCCGCGGTGTCGGCCTTGAACCCGCGGATCTCGCGGCCGCCGTCGAAGACGGGCCGCTCGCCGGCGCGGGCGCGGTAGATGATGGGGCAGTCGGCCGAACCGCTGTCTTCGGGCGTCAACAGGAGCGGGTCGCGGACGGCGTAGAGCCCGCCGGCGATCTCGACGGTGACCGGGCCGGCGCGTCGTTGCTCGGGATCGAGCCGGCGGATGGCGTCACGGGCGCCGGTCAGCGAGGCCAGCGGGCCGTCGCTGTGGTCGGTGTTGGGCGCCGGCAGTCGGCCGGACCAGGCGTCGTTGCCGCCGGGAGCGACGTAGAGCGTGACCGGGCTGGGGGTGCCGTCGCGAGCCTGGCGCTCGGGACGCGGGCCGATACGCTCGATGGGAATCGCGGTGAAGTGTGGCAATTGCCGGCGCAACGGAGCATCAGGCGGCAGGCGGAAATCGAGCCGCGCGGGATCGGCGAAGCCGGGATTCTCGGCGGTTTCCGGGTTGTCGGCGATGATGGCGTTTTTTCGCGCGGCGGGGGCGATGCGCGTCATCAGCTTGCCGGACTTGTAAAGCACGTTGTCGCGCAGGACGTTGTGTTTGGGGGTCATCGGATCGTCGTCGAGGATGTTGACCAGCCCGGGGTAGCGTTGCGACCACGGCGGCTGCTGGTAGGGAATCGCGGCCAGTCGTTTGCGCAGTGTGGGGCCGAGGCGGCTGCTGCCCCAGCCGAGCCCGCGAGCGTCGAGCTGGAGCGCGAGGTCGCAATTCGAAAAGACGTTGTTTTCGATGACGTTGTCGCGACCGCCGCCGATCAGCATCCCCCAGTGGCAGTTGTGGAAGATGTTTCCGTAGATGTACATGCCGCCGGCCTGGTCGTCGATGTAGACGGCGTTTTCCCACTTGTCGATGCCGTGGAGGTCGTGGAAGAAGTTGTAGCGGATGATGTTTCCGCGGAAGGTCCAGTCACGGCCGGTGTAGACGGCGCCGCCGTCGCCGGTGCGTGTAAGCACGTGGTGGATTTCGTTGTATTCGATCCGGTGGTTGTTGCCCCCGAAGATGATGGCGGCGTGCGGGGCGTCGTGGATCAGGTTGTGGGTGGCGACACAGCCGACGCCGTGCATGC